>JBEKUA010000188.1:0-3410 GCA_049515495.1 Smithella sp.
ATTCTCATTGACGGATAGGACAACGTTACAAAAATATTTTTGACAACTAAAATAAATCATCCTTATTGGCCTGTTGTTCAGACACGGCCGTATTTATCTTCGAAGCGTTCTATATCTTCTTCGCCACAGTATACACCTGTTTGCACTTCGATGATGATCAGATTTTCTTCTGAATAGTTCTGGACGCGGTGTTTGACCTTTTCAGGGATATCCAGCGAGCAGCCCGCGCTTAAAGATTTTTTTCCGTCTCCGACAATGGCGTCTCCAAAACCTGCAACAACAAACCAGTGCTCGGAGCGTAAATGATGAAGCTGCAGGCTCAGGCATCCGCCCGGTTCAATGATTATTCTCTTTACTTTATGGTTAGGGCCTTCTGATAAAACCTCAAAACTGCCCCAGGGACGTTTGCTGATTTTTCCCATTTTTCCCACTCATGAATTTTGTTTTTTAACTAACACAAATTTAAATTAATGAAAAGACCTCTTTCATGCTTTTCCGGGCTCGCTTTAACTGCCAAATTATGATAATTACATAAGTAAAATATAGCGGCAGGAAGCAATTATTTTTTCATGAATGTCACCTATACGGTCAATCGAAGCAAAAAAAGAAGAAAAACGATTTCTCTGCAAATCGTCAACAACTCGGAAATCAAGGTTTGCACGCCATACTATACACCGGTTGCGGAAATAACCCGCTTCATTGAGGAAAAACAAAACTGGATTTCCCAAACGATACAAAAACGCTCACAAGAGCTGCTTCTCAACAAAGAAAAAGATTATGTCACCGGCGAAATATTTTATTATTTGGGACAATCCTATCCACTGGAAGCCCATTATGAACCGATGGAAAACACTGGCGTTGTATTCTGGAATAACCAGTTTTTTCTTAATTGCCCCGCAAATCGGGGCATGAAAAAATATTATTTTATACTTTGGTATAAAAGAAAAGCCAAAGAGCTTTTAAGAGCCCGTGTGGAACATTTCAGCGGGGCGTTGAACCTTCAACCTCGCGGCATTCGGATTACATCTGCCAATCAGCGATGGGGCTCCTGTTCGGAAGACAATTCCCTGGCTTTCAGTTTCCGCCTGATGATGGCGCCGAAGGATGTGATCGACTACGTCATCATCCATGAATTGATGCACATTCGTCAAAAAAATCATTCTTCAAAATTCTGGGACTTAGTGGTAGAAATTATGCCGGATTACAAAATTCACCGGCGCTGGCTCAGGGATAACCATCATAAATTTATTCTTTGAGCGAACTAATGAAAGGATTAAAAATAATATTTGTATGGACACCATCGAAACCGTTGACCTGAAGCACCGCGATTGCCTGAAGGATCGCTTCCATCAAATGAATTTGCAAATTTCCGATTATACTTTCGCCAATGTTTATCTGTTCCGCAACATCAGCAATTATGAATTTATGACGATGCATTGCGGATTATTTATTTCCGGACAGAATAAACAAAAACAGCGTTACGTAATGCCGTTAAACGATCCGCGCGGTTGTGATATTCAGACATTTAATGATATTTTAAACGAGCAGAGATTCCTCTTTCCCATACCCCAACAATGGCTTTCTTTTTTCCCCGAGGATAAATTCATCATAAGCTGCGACGAGGGCGATTCCGACTATATTTACCTTACAGAAAAGATGGCCGGTTTCAAGGGGAAACAATATGTACGACATCGAAATCACTTAAACCAGTTTCTCTCTTTATTCGCTCCTGAAAGTGAACCCATTTCTGCAAATAATTCACGCGACGCTATAATTGTCCTGCAGGAATGGCAGAACAATTCCAAATTAGCGCCTGATAAAACTGATTCTGAGCAATGCAGTGAAGCGCTGCAAAAATTTTCCGGTCTTGCACTCTGGGGAACAATATATTACATTGACAGCAAACCGGCAGGATTTATTATCGGTGAGGCGCTTAACAAGGACACATTTTGCCTGCATTTTGCCAAAGCATCCACGAAGTACCATGGCATTTATGAATTTATGTTTAACGACACTGCCCAAAGACTGCAGTCTCAATATAAGTATCTCAATCTCGAAGAGGATATGGGTGATAAAAATTTACGCCGGACAAAAAGTTCTTACGGCCCGGAATTGCTGTTAAAAAAATATCGCATCAGCAAAATATAATTTAGAAAGAAGAGATCCATGAGCGATTCAATTAATATAACATCATTGCGTGAAGGCGATCAGGGAATTATCGATTCCATTGAAGGCGGGTCAGCCATAACCAGCCGCTTTGCCGGAATGGGCATCGTCACGAATGCCAGATTCCGCGTCGCCCAGGTCAGTGGCGGCCTCATCATCATTCAGGTATCAGATACACGAATCGCTTTGGGTAGCGGCGAAGCTTCAAAAATAATGGTCAATAAAATCAATCCCGAAGATCAAACCTGTCTGCCCCCCATTGAAAAGGAAATCTTTGTAGCTTTGGTCGGCCAGCCCAATGTGGGCAAATCAACCGTGTTTAATATTCTTACAGGTTTATCCCAGCATGTCGGCAACTGGCCGGGGAAAACTGTAGAGAAAAAAGAAGGCTTCCATCGCGCCGATAACGTTTTAATCAGGATTGTTGATTTGCCAGGAACTTACAGCCTTACGGCATTTTCTGAAGAAGAAAGAATTACCCGTGATTTTATCATCAAGGAAAAGCCCGATCTGGTGGTGCTTGTATTAAACGCGGCGGCTCTGGAGCGAAGCCTTTATCTTTTATCTGAAGTGCTTTTACTCAACCGGCCCGTAATCGCCGCCATCAATATGCTGGATGTCGCTTCCAATCAAGGCATCCAGCTTGATACAAGGGCGCTTCAGGATTCGCTGGGGATACCGGTAATTCCCATGGTGGCTAAACGAAACAGCGGCATTAAAGAGCTTGTAGTGCAGATATCTTCCATATCCTTATCCGACTATAAATTTCATCCGCGATTGCCGGAAGTTTCTCCGGATCATATGCAAATTTATCAGGATATTCTGGGTCAGGTCCGGCCTTACATTCAGGAACCCTACACCCCTGAATGGATCGCGGTAAAATTGATGGAAGGCGATCCCGAAGTATCAAAAATGGTCGAAAGCACCGCGCAGAAATCCGCATGGGATAAAATAGAATCCCTTCTTATCAAGCATGAAGACGCTCTTCATGCCGTGGTCAACGGCCGCTATGACTGGATTGAAATAATTACCAGAGCGTCCGTTTCCCGTTTTAAAATGGGGCAAGTAGTGCTTACCGACAGAATTGACCATATCCTCACGCGGCCCATATTCGGCATTCCCGTCCTGCTTGCGGCAATGGCCTTCGTCTTTTTTCTTACTTACGCGGTGGGAGTGCCGCTGCAAAACTGGTTGAGCGATCTGATTCATCAATTCATCATTTTTTCCGAGCCATTTACAAAAGG
>JBEKUA010000189.1:0-3401 GCA_049515495.1 Smithella sp.
TTTAAAGAAGCCCTCGTGAGTGGTTTTGGCGGAGAAGTGACACTTGGCCCCAACGGCGGCATCGTCACTCGTCAGATTACCGGCACAAACGTCGTGGTGTTCAACTATCGTTTCGTTTTTGATGAATCTTCACAGGCTGGAACTTATGCGTGGCCGTTTTCTCTTTCCGTGAACTCTGTAGAATAGGCGCCTGTTTTTAGTTTACTTTTCCAGAAATATATCTTGAATATTTCAAAAGTAAATTTAATGAGTATATACTTATTAGATATTATTGTCAGTTTGCCTTATATTATAAATAACATAATAATATGAATTTATTAAATATTATATACACCAAAAGTTGACATTTATTTTCATTAGAGATATAGATGATCAAAATGAAGGATGTTTTCAATTTTTTAACATGAAAGACAAAAAATCAAATTCTCCTCTAACAAACACAAGACCAGAGCCGTTTCCCGGACTCGAAAAACTGATATTAGAGTTTTCAACTGAGTTCGCCAATGCGCCTGTCTCTGAAATTGATGAAAAAATTACGCAGGCATTGAAGCAAATCGTTGAATGTCTGGATTTGGACCGTTGCGCTTTCTGGAAAATTTCAGAGGACGACTTGAATATGAAGTGGAAATACCAGTATTTTATTCCCGGATTACCGGGACTTCCTGCCGGGATCAACTATAAAGATTTTCCATGGGTTTTTAAGAGGGCTGTAGTGAATGGTGGTTGCATATCTTTCAGCTGTCTTGATGATTTGCCTCCGGAAGCGGCAAAAGATAAAGAACGTTTCCGGTTAGTAGGAACAAAGTCGAATATTATAATCCCATACCATGTTGCCGGCAAGGTTTTTGCGGGTATGACGTTTACCACCATAAAGGATGAAAGAAAATTTCCGCCCAATCTTATCCCCATGCTGAAACTGGTAGGAGAGATCATTACCGGCGCCTTTTACCGCAAAAGCATGGAGGAAAAGTATAAAACAGGCGTGATAGATGCACAACGGTTGGACGAGCAGATCCAAGTCGGCGATTTTCCTCTCCGGAATGAAACTAAAAAAGAGTGCACCTACGAGGGGATCATTGGAAAATCTGCGGTGATGCGGCTTGTTTACTCCAGGATGGAACAGGTTGCGCCAACGGATTCTGTCGCGCTTATACTTGGAGAAACGGGAACAGGAAAGGGAGTTATTGCCCGCACCATTCACGAACTGAGTAAACGGAAAAAAAATAGAATGGTGACCGTTAACTGCGCCGCCCTTACGCCAAATCTGATTGAAAGCGAATTATTCGGACGGGAAAAGGGCGCATACACTGGTTCTACTGAAATGCAGATTGGCCGTTTCGAACTCGCCGATAAAGGAACACTCGTTCTTGATGAGATTACGGAACTGCCGCTGGATCTGCAGGCAAAACTCTTAAGAGCCATACAGGACGGGGAATTCGAACGGCTTGGCTCTCCGAAAACCATCAAGGTTGATGCCCGCATTCTTGCCCTTACGAGCAGGAATCTTAAAGAAGAAGTGTCAAAGGGGCGTTTCCGGCAGGATCTTTACTATCGCCTGAATGTTTTCCCCATCACCATGCCCCCCTTAAGGGAACGCAATGATGATATCCCATTCCTGGCAAAGCATTTCGTGACACAGTTCTGCCGGAAGATGCAGAAGGAGATTAAGATTATTCCGAAGCATACCATGATGGAACTTATGTCGTATTCCTGGCCGGGCAATGTAAGGGAATTGGAACACATTATTGAGAGATCCGTCATTACTGCGACGGGAACCGGCCTCCATCTTGTGGAGAAACTCGATGATTCCGGACCACACTTATCTGAAGGAAAATTCATCACGAACCTTGCTGAGGTAGAAAAAAATCACATACTCAAAATTCTGGAGAAGGCAAATTGGAGGATAGAGGGTTCAAAAGGGGCTGCGATTCTTCTCGGACTACACCCAAACACTCTCAGAGGACGTATGCAAAAGTTAGGCATACATTTAAAAAAGAGTTCATAATCAAATAAACCAATTCCATCATATTCCACTATATATCGTAGATATACTGTATATCGTAGTAATTTTAAATGATCATCAGGCAATACCATCAGTAAATATCTAATCATATCATAATGATATATATTTCTATCGAACGGCACATTTTTTGGCCTGCATCTTGCTTTTTCTACAAGGTAATAATAATTATTATCTTGTAGAAAGGGATCGTTGTGAATAAATTACAAATGGATATTTTGGATAAGGGTTTAAAAGTAACACCGCAGCGCCTGGCTATTTTAAAACTTCTGAGAAAAAAACAGACTCATCCCACCGCAGAAGAAGTTCATAATGAATTATTAAAAGAATATCCGGCTATTTCTCTTACGACTGTCTACAATAACTTATCAAAATTTGTGGAAGCGGGAATGCTTAAAGAGCTGGATATCGACCCGAATAAGATGAGGTTCGATATCTCCCTGAATTCTCATGATCATTTCCATTGCCGGGTCTGCGATAATGTTTACGATATTGTTTATGATGCATCCATTTCGGTAAATAATCCGCAAATCAAAAAGAACGTGGAAGGGCATCGTGTTGATACGGTCAATATCAATCTTAAAGGGGTATGTAAAAATTGCGAAGCTGTTCGCACTTAAGGATTTTGAACAAGTGAAGAAGTGATGAAATTGAATCATCGTAAAAATAATATTAAAAATAACACAAGTAAAAGGGAGGTAGTTATGAAAAAAAGTTTAGTAATTATGGCGGCAATGATGTTTGTTATTGCCATGGTGAGCGGAGCGTACGCAGCGGGTCCGGGGAGTCCAAAAACCACGGCAGTCCCGGTAACGGCCACTGTTTTAAATAATTGTTCCATTACCGGTGGTTCCATAGCGTTCGGATCTGTTGACGCGTTAACCAATGCAAGTGGAGCAAGCGCTACGGTTGTTCAGCCGGTGATTAAGTGTACAAAAAGTGCGGTAGTTGCTGTTACCGACGATAAGGGATTGAGAACCAACTATACGATGAAAGATGCGGGGACGGATGTGCTTGTCTATTCTGTTGCCTATACAGCTTCTCTGACTGGAAGCGGCATTACCACGGATATCGGCTCTACCCTGGCTCTTACCGGCAGCCTTGCGGCCGGCGCCCTGGATGCTATTCCGGCAGGTTCGTACAGTGACACATTAACCTTAACGATCGCTTATTAATTTTTCAACGGCGATAAACTCCTTTGGCTGGTTTGAAATCAGTCAAATGGTGATCACCCATGAAGAAAATCTTATGGCTCATGGCAGCCAACGCTGCCATGAGCATGAGGAAGGAAGTTATGAAAAAGTATATCGTAGTATTGTCGGCGATGTTGATGGTTCTGTCCATGGTAAGCGGAGCGTATGCGGGCACCGCAACACCCAAT
>JBEKUA010000190.1:0-3382 GCA_049515495.1 Smithella sp.
CGAGCACTTACATGCTGCAGGCCAATATCGGCGTCAGGCGCGCGTCAGAGCTAATTCTTACCTCTGAATGGATTACTGCCGACAGAGCCCTGGAAACAGGAATTGCAACCCGCAAGTTCAATGATGACGAGCTTGTGCAAAACGCAATGGCCAAAGCCTCCGAAATTGCCCAGTTGCCGATGGGGTCTCTGCGCGAGGCCAAAAAGTGCCTCAAACTTGCGCATAAGGCCGGTATCGAAGCCGCTCTCAAGGCTGAGCACGAGAGCATGAAACGACAGGCCGGCGGCCCCGAAAATACCGAAGCCATGATGGCCTTCCTGCAAAAACGAAAACCAGATTTTCGCAACCTGAAGAAAGCTTAAGTAGCCGGTAAGAATAAATATATCTTTCCTGCAGTAGTAATATAAAACCTGCAAATGTTATTTAACTCTTTGCACATTCCTCTTGTGACCTTCGGGTCACAAGAGGAATGTGGTAAAATCTTTTTTTTGGCAAATCCCGGTGAATGTGGAACGGCAATCAGAATCATAGAAAACAAATCGAACTGTCTCAGATTTTTTCAAACATCATCAAAAAACTGGTATAAAGTTTCGTGAATATGGTAAAATTACTCATTCATACAATGAGTAATCCTTCAGACAAACCTAATAAACAGGAGATTTTATGTATTTAGGTGAAGAACGAAGGCAATATGCGCGTTATAAGGCAACAAGCATGACTGCGAGCATTTCATTTCAAGATGAAACAAGCGGAGAAATTTGCGTCGAAAGTGTGCAGCCCATTGATTTTAATAGTTTTGGTATGGCGATTGAGACGAATCTTGTTTTTGAAAAAGAAAGCAAGATTTCTCTCGATATCTCCCATGGCAGGAATCACGCCTCGGATATCCTATGCATAGTGCGTAATGTGGTGAATAAAGGCAGCAAAAACAGATATGGATTGCAATTCGACTTCGCCGCAAATGAGCATATGTGTTCAGAAGAGGTGGAAGAAATATTATCGAGTATTGAAAATAATCTTAAGAAATATCAGAATCTGCCGTCTCGAAAAGCCTATCGCCGGAATAAAGCCATAGACAGGCGCCGCCGGATTAAAATCATAGGCAGATAATGAATTTCATGAAATAGTTCTGCATTATTTCATTCTTTTACTTACATCCCGTGCCTTATCGTTGCGCCATCATAAATTGCTGTTTATTCCATCCAATGGACAAATTCAATAAGCGCTGCTCTGTCGCGCTCGAAATTATTAAGAGGAAATGAAGGATCGGGATAGCCCAGAGCGATGCCCACAACAATTTTTTTATCCTCAGGAATTGCAGCTATCTTTCTGATTTCAGAGGAGTAACGCGCGGCCGCGGCCAGCAGACAAGTGCCGAGACCTTTGTCGTACGCAGCCAGACAGATTGTTTGGGCGATCAGGCCAATATCCAGCATCTGGTATTCGACAAGATTATCCCGCGAAATACAGGCAAGAATAAGACAGGGGGCGTGAAAGACAGAAACCATATCCTGATAATATTTATCGCGTGCTTCCTTATCATCCCTTTTTATACCCTGCGCGGACAAAACAACTTTGCCCAACGCTCCATATCTTGCTTTCATGGCACCAGGCCAATTGGTCAGCATGGGCACATCGGATGCGGTTGACGCTCCGGCCAGCGTTTGCTTGAGATTCATTTCTTTAAATTTTGCCAGTGTATTACCCGTCAGTACATATAAATCCCAGGGCTGGGTATTCCCCCACGACGGCGACCAGCGCGCTGTCTCCAGAATCTCTGCAAGTATATTTTGAGGCACATCCTGCGATTTGAATTTACGAATACTCCTTCTTCCCCTGATTGCAGCAACTAGTTCCATGATAATCTCCTTTGCGGAATCATTCCGCTGTTATTGACATTAAAAAAAATGCGGCCACTCCTCGATCAGGTTTCGTAACAGGCCAGTATCTCGCCAAAATAAAGGGTGTGATAATCCTTTTGCTGATAAAGAAACGAATCATAATCTTTGTCAAGATATGCCTCGTTCATGGCGGACTTGTAAACTATTTTACACTCGTAATGATACCCTGGGGTTTTGATAATTGGCGAAACAACCTTTTGGCCGCTGATTATTTCCAGTTTGCACATTTTGATTTTATCCACATTCCGGCCGGATTCGGTACCGCAAAAAGCAATTTCTTTACTCATCCCGCCTGCCGGCACAGTAACGGTAAAATCCTTCGCTTTCTCAATGATGCCAAAGGTGTGCCTCGTAAGTCGCACCGCCACCATCATGATCGGCTTTTGCCAGATAAATCCGAAAGTAGCCCAACCAATTGTCATGGTGTTGAGCGCGTTCTCCGCTTTTACGGTTAAGAAAGCGCCTTTTTTTATTTTCTTGACGGCATCCTCGGCAATATTCATGTAATTTAAATCTTTCATAGCAAACTCCTTATGTTATCCTGATAAATTCTCACTGACTTCTATGGTAATCCGCCCTCCGATTATACCACAATTATCATTGCGCTTATTACTTTCCACCCTCATTTGTCATTAAAAATTATAACAAAATATCGCACGCTGGTATTTATACCCTTTCCTTCTCATGCTGTGGCTTTGCGATCCTGAAGATTGGTACGTACAAATTTAATGTGCGTACGCAATATGTAGAACTGATCGCCGTAAGAGGCAGGTACTTTCATTTTATTGACTTCAGATTCGATTTCATCGATTTGCCGTGTCAGTTCCTCGATTTTCTCAGGACCAAGTCGCATCATCGAATCATGCTCAATCAACAGTAACAGCCGATACCACTTATTGATACGCAGTTTCATGCGCAACCGGAATAAAGCCGGAATGCTTTTTAACCCCGGAATCAATATAATTATTAACGGCACAAACACAACCAGAATCCTGTTGAGGAGACTGGCTAACCAGAAAGGCAGATAGCGGTAAAAAAAGCTTTTGCCGGATTTATAAAAACGTTTCGCATCATCGCTGATGCGGTATTCGTTTTCCAGGAGCGCAGGAAATTCGTCGCGGTTCTGAAACAGAGCTGAACGCCCGTGTATTTTCGTGGCTGCGGCCAAAAGCAGATCGGACAGCGCCGGATGCAAATTGTTCCGAGCGATCAGTTCCACCGTGGGGCTGACCAGAACGACATCGTGCGCCGGGATATTTTTACCGAAATCCATGGCGCCCTGAGGAATAGTTAGTTTTTTAAGATAACCGACGCGGCGGATATAACCGTCGGCCTGCTTGAAGCTAACCAGCTTAATCTCCGGTGTCTGAAACAGCGATCTCATGGTCTGCGTAGATGCGGAATCAGCCGTCAAGAAAATAGCGTCCGTTTTTCCTCTAAGCAAAGATGCCGCCGCATCTTCACCTTCCATATTCAGAAAC
>JBEKUA010000191.1:0-3364 GCA_049515495.1 Smithella sp.
GATGGAACTGACGAACCTGTGGCGCGAAATTTTTGAACACAGAAAGTCAGTGCCGTCGCCTTACAGCGGAGCCGAAACATCCGCGTCATTTTTTCCCCTCGTGGTTTTGCCAGGTGTTAAAATCGGAATAAATTTCTTAAAAAAAATTCTTACTGATATAAAAAGCATTACCGCAAAGGGCGAGGGAACAATGCCCAAGGGAAGCGAAAAATACCGGGTGATGTGGGAGGGCATACCTTTCTGGTACAGAATGAGATTCATGTATGACCTTGCACAACAAGGCGCTGTCATCGCTTTTGAGCCTTACACATTTTCATTTGCTCCTCCGAAGAAAAAGTGTCTCACCATGGAAGAGACTTTGCGCGATGTCGCCAAACTGATCATGGACACGCCATACGCCTACAACCTTGAGAGACGGATCGAAAATTTTGAAAAATGGATTGATGAATATAAAATTGACGGTGTTATTCTGCACGAGAATATGTCGTGCAGGCCTTCCAGTGCCGGGATGGTCGATTTAGCGGAGGCCATCATGAAGGACAAGAGCATTCCGGTGCTGATACTCCAGTGTGACATGAACGATCCCAGAGCTTACTCCGAAGGACAGATTAAAACCAGAATAGAAGGGTTTATTGAGCTTATGGAAGCGAATAAAAAGTAAAATTTCAGGACATCTGTTCCCAATGAGAAACACCGGCTGCTCCGGGATAATATTCCCATCTGGCATCCCATGAAATGGCTTTTTCAGGAATTTGCTTATCATAAACACCTGTCTGGTTGCCGATACCTATGCATCGGCGTAGTGCAATACATTAATGTGGAAAACTCTTGCATCCATGGCGGAAGCTTATACAAAAATTTATCCTAACATCGGCGTTGACGAAATGTTAAAAGGTCATCGGCCATGTTTGATAAATACGATAATGATTCACAAAATATCCTGCAAGATATTATTAATTACCTGTAGAAACTAAAGTTTTCACAGACACTTCTTTAAGAGGGGTCTTCCGTAAACAATCAAGTCAAAAAAATATTGACTTGCCCCCGGTATTTATTCTATAAGGGAGACCGGTCGGTCTTAATATGAAAAAAACAACAACATTAAAAGAACGTATCATTGAGGAGTCGCTTAAACTTTTCTCAGTGAAAGGATATATGAGCACGTCCATTACAGACATTATAGAGGCTGCAGGCACTTCCAAAGGAGGATTTTATAATCACTTTAAAAGCAAGGAAGATCTCTTTTATGCGATACTCAGCGCGGCTAGAAAGATTTGGCGCGAAAGAAATCTTCATGGAATTGATGATAAACTAAGGCCGCTTTTAAAAATACAAAAGCTCCTTGAAAACTACAGGGACCGCTATCTGGCTGATTCAATGAACTTCCCCGGCGGTTGCATCTTTGTAAACCTGACGGTCGAACTGAGCGATCAATCGCCACGACTTGCAAAAGAGGTTAGCGAGGGATTCGTACGCTTGGAAAAAATGATCAGACGCTTTCTTGAAGAGGAAAAAAGATCAGGGGGCATCAGCCGAAGTGTAAATACTAAGGACGCAAGCAACATGATATTCTCCGGACTCCTTGGTGCCTGTGTGCTGTATACATCGGATAAAGCGAAGAAACAGCTGGATTCAACCATTAAATCCTTAATTTTATATCTTCACAACATGGATTTAAAACAATAACAGATGAATTAACAGGGGGATCCGCAGAATTTTATATCGATAAGGAGATACCGGTCAATTCTATCATACGATTAAAGGAGCTGATCAATGAAAGTCAAAACTTATAGTGCACTTGTTGTAAGGGAAACGGAAGATAAAAAGTTTATATGTGCCATAGAAGAATTATCAACCGGCAGCCTTCCTGCCGGAGATGTCCTTGTTCGTGTGCTTTACTCCTCGCTTAATTACAAAGATATTCTTTCAGCTTCGGGCAACAGAGGCGTTACAAAAAAGTATCCGCACACGCCAGGTATAGACGCTGCCGGACTAGTTGAAGCAAGCAACTCGGAAAACTTTCATCCAGGGGAAGAAGTTATTGTCACAAGTTACGACCTCGGCATGAATACCGCTGGCGGATTGGGGCAGTATATACAGGTACCGGCTTCATGGGTAGTCAAAAAGCCGTTGAAACTGAGTCTTCGCGAAAGCATGATATTCGGTACGGCGGGACTTACCGCCGCCCTGTCTATTCTTAAAATTACTGATCACGGAATAAGAGACGGTGCCGAAGTTCTTGTCACAGGGGCAAGCGGCGGAGTGGGGAGCGTTGCCGTATCCATATTCTCGCACGCTGGTTACAAAGTTAGCGCAGTGAAGGGACTTTACGATGAGAGTTCTTTCCTCAAGAATTTAGGAGCGACTGAAATAATGGACATACCCGATCCAGCGGAATCGGCGGGGAAGCCTCTTCTGGGAGAGAAATGGGACGCTGCTGTTGATACCGCAGGAGGTAATCTCCTCACCTTTGCCTTAAGATCAATAAGAAGTAATGGGGCGGTTACATGCTGCGGCAACGCGGCGGCGGCAGATATATCGCTTACCGTATATCCTTTTATATTGCGAGGTATTACGCTGTACGGAATTGACTCACAGAACTGTTTGATGCAGCGCAGAACAAGAGCATGGAAAATGCTGTCAGAAAAATGGAAATTTCCGTGGCTAGAAGCCATCGCAACGGAAGTGAGACTTAAAAACGTCACTCCCGAAATTGAGAAAATGAAAGCCGGCAAACACAGGGGGAGAATAATAGTCAATATGCAGGATTAAATAATCGGCAAATAAAACAATACAGAGAGATATAACATGATGAGATATGAGAATATGATATTGGAAAGAAGAGGACGAATATCGATCGTCACAATCAACAGACCGGAGAAGATGAACGCTTTTGATGAAGAACTTTTTCTTAAACTTGAATCAATAACGTCCGAGATTAAAACATCGCTTCCTCGTGCAGTTGTAATTACCGGTGCCGGCGATAAATCTTTCAGCGCGGGTTTCGATGTGCATCCTGATAATCCGATGGTTAAACGTTTAATTGATGCGGCATCCGGGAATGATCCGGAACCGGCAAAAGAAATTATTAGCGCAATAAGAAGATCTGTTGATGCCTTTGTTTCAATCCCGGTGCCATTGATAGCGGCAATTAACGGAACGGCATACGGAGGCGGGGCCGAACTTGCCGTGCGATGCGATATGCGCGTAATGGAACCGGACGCGGTAATATGCTTTTCGGAAACAAGGTTGGGTCTCATGCCGGATTGGGGAGGCGGAACCACTCTGACGGGACTTATCGGACATTCACGTGCCGCTGATCTCATTCTAACCGCAAGGAAAGTAAGCGCTGACGAGGCATATG
>JBEKUA010000192.1:0-3355 GCA_049515495.1 Smithella sp.
CCGGACAAAAGCGGCAATCGTTACATGCGGCGGCCTCTGCCCGGGCATTAATGATGTCATCAGGTCAATAACGACAACACTCTTTTTCAATTATAAGGTCAGAGATATCGTTGGCGTTAAATATGGCCTGCGGGGATTGAATCCGGTCTGCGGACATGAATTAGTCAAACTGTCTCCTGATGCGGTCAAAGATATAACAAGCATCGGAGGCAGCATTCTTTCGACTTCCCGCGGCCCGCAGGATGTAAAGGCAATGGTGAATTATCTTGCCGGATTAAAAATTAATATTCTTTTTTGTATTGGCGGTGACGGCACAATAAGGGCGGCTGAATTTATAACTGCCCAGATAAAAAAAAGAGGTTTGAAAATTGCCGTTGTCTGTATTCCAAAAACAATTGATAATGATCTTAATTTAATTCAGAGATCATTCGGGTTTGACACGGCAATAGAAAAAGCGGCTGAGGCGATTAAAAGCGCTCATGTAGAAGCCAAGGGTGCGTTCAATGGAATAGGTCTGATTAAAATAATGGGGCGTAACTCCGGCCATATCGCTGCCTGGGCAGCGCTGGCGCAAAATGATACGAATTTTGTTTTAATCCCGGAAGTGCCCTTTGATCTTAAAGGAAAAAATGGATTTTTAGCAACATTAAAAAAACGTATAATATCCGGAGGACACGCGGTAGTTCTGGTAGCGGAAGGTGCGGGCCAATACCTTTTCAATTCAAATACTTCTTCAATTGAAAAAGATCCTTCAGGAAATATTCGTCTGCAGGATATTGGATTATTCTTAAAAAATGCTATTGATGATTATTTTAAGAAAATTAACATGGAAATTAATCTAAAGTACATTGAGCCCAGTTATTTGATTCGTTCGGTTCCGGCAAATGCTTCAGACGGCATCTATTGCAACTCGCTGGGACAATACGCTGTTCATGCCGGAATGGCCGGAAAAACGGGCATCCTGGTTGCCCTGATGCAGGACGAATACGTTCATTTTCCGCTTAGCGCAGTCGCATCTAACCGTAAAATTGATCCACGGGATGATATCTGGCTGCGCGTTTTGGAAACAACCGGACAGCCTCCTTCCATGAAAAATTGATGTCGTTGCAATATATAATTATATCATCTACTTAAGATCAATGTTTGCCCCTGCTTTTACAGGGGCAAATAACCCTCAGCCCTCAATAAACAAACCTGATCCCTTAATATTTTAAGACAGGCGAAAAAATGCTTGCAAAATACTGCCTTATAGTTTAGTAACGACGCACATTTCTAGGAGGATTTTTAAATGTCTCGTATTTGTGAAGTTTGTGGAAAAAAACCGGCAATAGGCAACAAAGTGAGCCATGCCAATAATAAATCAAAAGCTACATGGTATCCTAATCTGCAAAGATTACGTTGCATTGATGAAAAAACCGGCTCAGTAAAAAGGGTGAAGGTTTGCACCAGTTGTATTCGATCCGGATTTGTAAAGAAAGCTATTTAAAAGCCGGAAGCCAATTATAATTTTTTATAATCTGCATGGTTTCCAGAAAAAATGATTCATCATCGTCAATTAAATCTATAGCTTGCTGAAACAAATTTTTCAGGCAATCGTAAAATAATCGTTCAGAGCTTTGAAGGCCGAATTTACTTTTATAAAGATTGATTCGGCCTTCAATATTCATTATGCTTTCCATCCCGTCTTTCGTTATATAAAATAAAGCGCTCTCCATCGCTTCATCAATTTCCTTTTTTCCTAAATCATATAACCAGTTCATTGTGGCAGTGAATTCATCCATTTTATTTTTAACGGTGAAATTAATCGCTTCTACTAAAAGATCAATGGTTTTAAAGGAATGAATATGATTTAAAATAACGAGATCATAGATCATCTCGATAATCAGATGTGATTGATAAACCGCTTCATTATAAGAAATTTCTTTTTTAATAATTTTATGTAATTCCATAATTAATTTTATCAGATGTTTACCTTTTACATAGGAATACCCTTTAGAGTCGGAGTTGAATTCTTCCTGACAATCGGAACAAATATACCCGTGATGGGAAAGATCATCGACAAGCAGATGAAATATGACGTAAGCTGATTTTGAATATTGCGGAGGTATCTGCAGCGACCTCCGTATTTTGTGAGTTTTAACGGGGCTTATTCGCGGATGAATTGTTAATAAATCCGGAGCAATGTTATAAACATAAACATCCGGCTCAATATCTTTAACATCCGCAGCGTCTAAAACCTTCTGCAAAAAATATGTGTGGGTGAGCATAAACATAAAAAAACCGATTAAAGGGCCCCTGACCGGGAGCGCATTCCCGTAGAGAGGCGCAATCATAATTAATTATCTTCCTCACCGGAAAAAGTCAAAGACTTTACAAAACGTTCATCTGCTGCATTCCGCTGCAAACATCATCGCCAGAACGTACATCTACATACGCCTCGCGGTTCTATTTTTGCGCGCCTTGCATCTGAGCATTTTTGAATAGCCCATAAATATATTGTATTTCAAATTGCTGGTCTTTTATTTCAATGACCAATTAATTCCTCCATTTTAAATTTATCTTTCAAATATTCAATTAAATCGCACATATCTGAAATAAAATCAGGAATAATTGAAATTTGGATTATTGCCGCGTGGGGATCTATTGTTTTGACTGTAGCCATATCTCCATATCCTTCAATAATAAATTGAACTAAGATAATATTTTTCCGGTCTAATTTGAAATATTTATTTATCATCTTACAATGGTCTTTACTTTTATCACATTATCGTTTTAATATTAAAGATTCAATGAGCAATTGACGTCAACTGATAAAGACGGTATATTATTAACAAGTAATCAAGGAGAATTTATGCGCATTTTCAGAAACATACTAATCTTTTTATCAGTATTTATCTTATCCTGCTCGGCCATAGATACAAATATTAAAAGCATATCTGCTGGTGATGTCAATTTATTTTTAAAACAGGCTTCAGGCGCCTCTGAACATCCCAATGCCGGTGCTGACATTTTATATTCTTATAACTATGCGGAATTTTATGAAGATGGCACCGGCATCACAAGACATGAAGACCGCATCAAAATATTCAATGAGCGCGGACGTAATCTTTCATCAAAATCGATATCTTATCGCGAAGGATATCAGGAGGTAAAAATATTATTTGCCAATACCATCAAACCTGATGGAAAGGTTGTGCCTTTAGACATGAAAGATATTCAGGATTCCTCAGAGTATGCCGGTTATGAATTTTATACGGATATAAGAGTAAAAAAGTTTACGATGCCCGCCGTGGAAGATGGCTGTATCATTGAATATTCTTACGAAATAGAGAATTTAAAACCGGTTTTATCCTTC
>JBEKUA010000193.1:0-3347 GCA_049515495.1 Smithella sp.
AGCCAAAACGCCATCAGGGCATTGCAATTGGGGGCTATGGAAGTGATCTGCAAACCAGGCTCCAGTTTATCAGCTCCTGATATATCTCAAAGCCTGGTCAAAGCTATTCGAACGGCATCCAGAGCCAAGGTAGTCAAAACGGCAGTGATAGAACCTAATGATGAAGAAAGCAACCCGGTATATAAAATTCCGCTTAATACCACACACAAAGTTATTGCTATAGGCGCATCCACCGGTGGGACAATAGCCATAGAAAACCTTCTGAGCAGAATGCCATTGAACATTCCCGGCATAATGGTGGTACAGCACATGCCTGAATATTTCACCTCAAGTTTTGCCGCCCGCCTGAATACTGTCTGCAAAATAGAAGTGCGTGAAGCCAAAGAAGGCGACACTGTGACGCCGGGATTGGCCCTGATAGCTCCAGGTGGTCATCACATGCTACTGGAGCGTAGTGGCGCTTTTTATCAGGCCAAGATCAAAGGCGGTCCCATGGTCCATCACCAGAGGCCCAGTGTAGACGTATTGTTCCATTCGGTTGCCAAACAGGCCGGGGCCAACGCTATGGGGGTTCTGCTGACCGGAATGGGGTCCGACGGGGCCGATGGGCTTCTGGCCATGAGGCAAAGCAAAGCTCATACCATAGCTCAGGATGAGGCCAGTTCAGTGGTCTACGGAATGCCCGGGGAGGCTGTCAAACTCGGGGCAGCCTGCGAGATATTGCCTCTAAATGAAATTCCCGCTCGTTTAATAAAGCGGTTATCCGGAGAAGAAAAAGACAAAGAATGAAAATTTCATTAGAACGGGTATTATTTGTGTTCTAACCATTTGGTCAGAAGTTTCGTTTCCTTCTCTTCCCATTGTGGCGAATAACGGATTTGTAAAAAAGATTCGTAAAGACTGTCAATTGTTTTTACCGCGTTTTCAATAAGGTAAATTCGTTCCAGAAGGCTTCCCGAGGGATCTTCCTGAGTATCCTGCCAGTCTGGCGCGGGCATTTTCAGAGATTGAAAATGAAAACAATCAGATTTGAAAGTAAATTCCCATTCGTTTTTATCATGAATCAGTTTGATTCCCGCTTCTTTAACTTTTTTCCCCTGGCGGATTGCTTCCTTGCCTTCTTTGAGCTCGGCGTGAATTCCGTGACAGACAACGCCCTGCGAATATTCGCCCTCTCCCGCTTCCAGAGCAATTCTTTTTAAAAAATGAAGTTCGACTTCTTCTTTGTTTATCAGCGCTATCCTTCCATTGCGTTCTTCTGATTTAAACCAGAGCCATGTTAAAAATTCACGGCCAATTAAAGAGGCGGCTTCTGTGGATTCAGATTTTGTCGATATCAGATTATTTTCCTGCGGTGAAAAACGCCGAAGATTCAGCGAAAACGATTTTTTAAACAAATCGACAAAGTCATCAGCCACTTTGTCGGTCAGTGAAGAAAAGTAAATTGTGTTTTTTCCCACAGCCCAGCAGACATCGTAAAAAGAAGGTATAGCGTCAAGTTTTGTCAACAGTTCAAGTTTTACCTTGTCTTTAATGGCCATGGACATTGACTTGTTTATTCTGCTTTTGCCGCTTTCGGCAAGGAGACGTCTTTCCTCTTCCATTAATTTGATCTTCATTAGTTTAGGAGAGATGAGCTTACGATCAATTCGTAGAGAAAAGATAAGGTAATCGCCCAGCGCGTAATTGGCATTTTCAAAATCGGTATCCAATACATCAGTAAGCGAAACCCATCCCAGCCGTTTTTCTTCCATTGATTTGAACTTATCCGTAAAAGAATTGGCCCTAATCCTGCTATTGATGAAATTTAAAAAGGCCTGCGGGAGCTGGCCTTCTACATGAAAACGCGCGAATGTAAAACTGCCTTTAAGTAAACCCATAATTAATACCTCACAAGGTTGCACCGTATATTATACCGGTCTGAATGTGTCAAGAATTTATGTTGGAGATTGCTTTGAAAATTGAAGAACTCCGCGGCAAGCCGCGGAGAATCTTCGATACATAATGAACAATATAATCCGGTATTGGCAAGCCAAACCTAAAAAGCTCGAGAAGGTGTTTGCGGTCGCTTTCGAATTCAATCATTTTAGAAATATATCCACGAGCTATTTATCCGTAGACAGAGGATTTGTTTTGTGTTACTGAACTCCATGTTTTGGGGTTTAAGTCAATGAAAATAAAAAGAATAGGGATTGTTGCCAACATTGAAAAAGAAAAGATCGCCGACCACGTCAAATCATTAAAAAAGTGGCTGGAAGAAAAGGGCGTGGAAGTATTTCTGGGAATGGAAGTCTCCCAAAAAATGGCTCTTGGCGGCGGACTTAAATGGAATGACCTGGCGCGAAAATCCCAACTGATTGTTGTTTTGGGTGGTGATGGTACAATGCTTCGCACAGCGCGTTACGTCGCTTCGCACAAGGTTCCCATTCTGGGAATCAATATGGGCAGTTTGGGTTACCTCACCGAAGTCAATTTAAACGAAATGCACTCGACGCTGGAGTTAATTATTTCCGGGAAATTTGTGGCGGAAAAGAGGATGATGCTTGATGCGAGCATTAAACATGGAAAAACGGTTACCCATGTCGGCAATGTTTTAAACGATGTCGTAATAAATCGCGGCAGTTTGTCTCGCATGAATGAACTGGAAATGGAAGTTAACGGCACATATCTGACAACGTATAAGGGAGACGGTCTTATTATTTCCACTCCCACAGGTTCCACCGCCTATTCGCTTTCCGCGGGAGGTCCCATCGTTTTCCCGGGAAAAGATTTGATTATTATTAATCCCATTTGTCCCCATACTCTGACGAATCGTCCGATAATTTTTTCTGAGGATTCTAATCTGAAAATAACTCTCTGGTCCAAGGATAACGGCGCTATGTTGACTTTGGACGGACAGGAAGCTTACAGGATAACCTCTGGCGATGTCGTGACAATAAAAAAATCGAAACATGCAGCAATGCTGATTCTTTCGCCATACCGCAGCCATGGGGAAATCCTGCGTTCCAAGTTGGGTTGGGGCGATTTGCCTCCAGGAGCTAAGAAAAAGAAAAATGCTTAATGAATTGAGCATTAAAAATTTTGCAATTATTGATGAACTTCATGTTTGTTTTGGTGAAGGCCTGAATGTTATTTCCGGTGAAACAGGCGCGGGGAAATCAATAATTATAGGCGCGGTTAGTCTGCTTCTGGGCGATAGGGCGACGTCCGATATGATCAGAACTCAAGCCGATTCGGCATCTGTGGAAGCTATTTTCGATATTGCTGGCAACAAACCGTTGCAGGATAAAATTGCAGCCATGGGTTTCTCAGCGGGAGATGAATTGCTTGTTCGCCGGGTGATTTCA
>JBEKUA010000194.1:0-3338 GCA_049515495.1 Smithella sp.
ATTACGAATAATCGGGGAAGAAGAATGAAACTGAAAGATTTGCCGATTTTCCTTTCTGCAATAGATGAGGAACGCTTTGGAATTAAGACTGCCAAGGTGGAGAAGGTGGAGCTTCATGATATCCCGAATATCATGAAGTTCTGCAAAGAAAATGAGGTGCGTTTATTATTGGCTCGCTGCCCTACCAGCGATCTGCCGGCGGTGCAGGAACTGGAACGAAATGGCTTTTTGCTTATGGATACGCTCATATATTACTCATGTAATCTCAGAGAAAATCCTCCTCCGGCATACGTCTCTGAGATAAGGATTAGGTCCTTCATGCCCGGTGAAGAAGAAATTATTAAAGCCATAGCTGCTGAAGCCTTCGATGGCTATCTTGGACACTATCATGCAGACAGCCGGTTGGATAAAACGAAATGCAATGAAACTTATGCGGACTGGGCCTATAAATCCTGCTTACATAAAGAAGTTGCAGATCAGGTGTTTGTTGCTGAATTGAAAGATAAAGTTATAGGGTTCGGTACGGTTCGGGAAAACAGTCCTGATGAAGGGCAGGTCATCCTTTTCGGCGTTTTGAAGGCGTACCAGGGCATGGGCATCTACCGTATGATCCTGATGAATTGCATGAAATGGTGCATCGACAGAAACATAGAAATGATGATAACCTCTACCCAGATCACCAATCTGGCAGTTCAGAAGGTATGGATTCGCCTCGGTTTTGATCCGGGCTGTTCCTATTATACCTTTCATAAATGGTTTGCAGAAAATTTGTAATATATCATTATTTTAATATTTTGCATGGAGATGGCCACACAGAAGAAATTCATGAAAGTCGAATATTTTAGAAAGAGGGAAACATTAAAAAACTTTTAAACATAATAGCAAGCTGCATTATCTTTTTTATTTGCACGTACTACATTATTCATTCCTTTCAGTGGAGTGTTGTTATTCCACTCCTGACACATGCGGATTGGAAATGGTTGCCCTGCACGGTTATGGGAACGATACTTTGTTTTTGGCTGTTTCGAACTATGCGTTGGTTCGTTTTGTTGAAGGCTTCGGATATCCATATTGATTTTTATCATTTGTGCATGGTGTGTTCCATGTCAGTGGCTTTTGCTCTACTTACGCCATTTCAGTCCGGTGAAGCTCTGAAGGTGGAACTGTTAAAAAAAACCGGTTCTCTGGAGAGGATTCCCGGTTACGGTATATTTATGACGGAAAGGATTCTCGATTTGATGGTTGTTTTGCTGATAGCCTTATCAGGAATAATCTTCGGCGCTTCAAAATTACTGGATAGGAAAGTGATATTTACTGTCGTGGCTTTGATGATTATTTGTTTTGCATTTTTTTTCGTAATTATCCGGCACATACCTCCGGCTAATGTCGTTGGGCGTTTTTTCCAACCGCTCAACCAGTGCGTAAGAAACGGGAAGATTATGGCCACAGTCGTCATATTGACAATCGGAGGCTGGTTATTTATTGTTTTGGGCTGGTATGCCAGTTTGCGCAGTATTTCAATTTCAGTGAATCTTTTGGATGTCGCCGCGATGACGGCCATCACTACACTGATAGGTATTTTTAGTTTTATTCCCTTATCGCTTGGCATTAATGAGGTAAGTATTTCTTCTTTTCTCGTTTATTTTAAGCAGGATATTCCCGTTGCTCAGGCAGGCGCCTTGATAATCAGGGGCTATAGCGTAATAACTTTGATGATGGGATTTGTTATGTTCATCATCTGGAAGTTAGTCCTGCGTCGGAAAATGGATTCCGATTACAATTGATCGAATAATTTTTATAAGAACAATAATAACGCTCCAACAAGGGGCTACTATTCAAAATAGAAGATAAAAGGGAGGATACATGGCGAACGATAAAAATAAAATTCCCTTCAATAAGCCCTTTATAGCCGGCAAAGAACTTTTTTACATTGCCCAGGCCGTTATTGAGAATAACCATACCGCCGGTGACGGACCCTTCACAAAAAAATGCCAGGCATGGCTGGAGGAACGCCTCGGCTGCCGCAAGGTGCTCCTGACACATTCCTGCACGGCGGCATTGGAGATGTCGGCGATTCTGGCTGATATTGAGCCCGGCGACGAAATCATTATGCCTTCATACACCTTTGTTTCAACTGCCAGTTCTTTTGTTTTACGAGGAGGTGTTCCGGTATTTATTGATATTCGGCCTGACACACTCAACATCAATGAGAATATGATTGAGGCGGCCTTAACTTCGCGTACCAGGGCTATCCTGCCGGTTCATTACGCCGGTATTTCCTGTGAAATGGATATCATCATGGATATCGCCGGGAGGCATAACCTTTTTGTAATTGAAGATGCCGCGCAGGGCATCATGTCCACTTACAAAGGGCGTCCGTTGGGATCAATCGGGCATTTCGGCGCGTGTTCATTTCACGAAACTAAAAACATCATTTCCGGCGAGGGCGGCGCACTGTTGATAAATGACGAAAAATTTGTTGAACGTGCCGAAATAATCCGCGAAAAGGGCACCAATCGCAGCAAATTCTTTCGCGGGCAGGTTGACAAATACACGTGGGTTGATGTCGGATCATCGTATCTGCCCAGCGATATTATCGCTGCATTCCTTTACGCCCAGATGGAGAATGCCGATCAGATTATCGCCAAACGGAATTTACTCTATGCTTTGTACATGGAAGATCTGTGGCCTTTGGCGCAAAAAGGTTACATTCAGCTTCCTTTCATTCTTAATGATTGTTGCAGCAACGGTCATATATTCTACATCATAACCCGATCTTTGAAAGAAAGAACGGAACTTGCCCAATTTTTGAAAGATCAGGACATAATGGCCGTGTTTCATTACGTGCCTCTCCACAGTTCTCCTGCGGGGAAATTATATGGACGAACGAACGGGACATTGGAGGTTACGGAAAGGGTAAGCGATTGTCTTTTACGTCTGCCGCTTTACTATGAAATGAGGGATGATGATGTCCATTCCGTTACCGGGAAAATAAGAAATTTTTATAAGAGATTCTGATTAAACGGGAGGAATCCGGCAATAAATTAACATTTGTTAAAAAACCGGAGAGGATAACGCATCTATGAGCGAAAAAGAAGAAAAAGGGAATCAAACTGCCACTACGCCATATGATACCGCTAATACAACAAGCAATCGTTCTTCAAAGACATCTTCTTTTTTTGCCTTTTCGGAGAAACTGGCATCTTCGGGATACCTGAGATGGTTGATGATAGCGCTTTTGCCGGTGCTGATTCTGTTGGAATATAAGGTGGACGGAAGTGATTATGATTTATGGTGGCAAATGGCGCTCGGCAAATATTATATTGCTCATCACACCC
>JBEKUA010000195.1:0-3331 GCA_049515495.1 Smithella sp.
ACACCGCTTTTGGGGAATAGCTTATTCTTCTATAATCTACAACACCGGATTTGATTGATAAGAACTTCATTTTGTGTAAAAAAGTATAGGAAATACGATCCTGTCTGTCAAGAAAATCATGGCCGTAAGACCAAAAGCGCGAATTGCGTTTACGAAAGATTGAGATGCCGGATATTCGTCGATGGCGGCAATTGTTGTATGATAAAAAGAAATCCAGCATAGGCAATACCAAAATTCGGAAAAAAACATCTAAAAATATTTTTACATCGCTTAAGTATAATATCCTATTTGTCTATAAGTGATAAATTGCAAAATAGCGATGAAGGCCAATATAACCATAATCGCACTAGAAATCATTCACTCGATCAACATGAACCTTTTCATCCTTCATAACGCAATATATACGCCATATGTAATAATCATATCAGTAATTTTTTGAACATATTGAATTTATCTTGTAAAATCAACGACAAATATCTATTAAATACCTGTTAAATAAAATGAATAAAAGCATCATTCACAAGAGTAGTGGGGGTTTTCACCAAAACACTGTGTATTTCACGGACTTATCCGAAACATTTCCTACATATTAAATTAGAATTCGCAAGCGAGCTCTCCGGTAAGCGGGCGAATGCTGAAGTATAAAGTTTCTTAAAAAGCGAAGCTTCTCTGCGGCAAGGCACAGAGAGCTTCAACTCAATAATAATTTGACACCGTATCTCATATAGTGTATGTATTCTTTTAAAAGTATGTATTATTTTCAGGAGTATGTATTGATATGGCAAAGAAGATAACGATAAGCGTTCCGGATGAGCTTTATGAAAAAATGACAGAATGGAAATCATCTTTCAATTTCTCGAAAGTATTTCAAAACACCATTTCCGGAATGATCCGGAGAAAAGAAGAGTTGACATTCAAAATCAGAAAAGAAATCGATTTCTCCTCCATCGTGGATCGCCTCAAGAAAGAGAAAATCGATTATGAATTTAATATCATGGAATGGGGGAAAAAAGACGGAGTTGAATGGTGTAAAACCGCCCATTACGATGAACTTCAATATGCCCTCGCTTTGAGGGTGGCTCCTTATAAAGATCCTGACCAGGATGAAGAACTGGGCGATTATTTTTCCGATATGTTTGAAAAATATAAAAAGCGGATAGCGGTAACGGGTAAAAAAGCACAGGATGCCTTGAATGGTTTTTCCGAAAAATACCTCAAAGGATGGAAAGAAGGGGTCGAATTGTTCTGGAACGAAGTGAAAGACAAACTTTAACCCCAATGCCGGGATTAAACTAAATAGCCATTTACGTGAGGGATGATATGGAATTAGGAAACGCGCCCAAAGAAATTTTTGAAAAATACTGGCAGAGATACCAAAATGACCGGCGAAGGTTTTCCAACGATGTCAAATCCTTTGTTGAAAAAAATGAAGACTGGATATCCCATACAGGTTACCAGCCTTATAAATGGCTTTTTATTTTACCTTTATTAATCACGACCACTGTCATATTCGGCATTCTTGCCATCATCACGTCGCTGCTGTTTACACCGCGCACAGGCGGAATTTTCGGCGTGATTTGGGCAAGGGTCAACAGCTTTTTCACCCCGATGACCGTTAATGTTGTCGGAGCAAAAAATATAGACCCCGCCACATCCTATGTCATTGTATGCAATCACCAGAGTATGTATGACATCTACGTTCTTTACGGCTGGCTGGGCGTGGATTTCAAGTGGGTTATGAAGAAGGAACTGGGAAACGTTCCAGTGCTGGGTCTGGCCTGCAAAATCCTCGGACATATTTTTATCGACAGATCCGATACGAAAAGCGCCGTTGAAACCATCAATGCCGCCAAAATAAAAATTGTCAACGGCACCTGTGTTCTTTTCTTTCCGGAAGGCACACGAAGCGGTGATGGAAAAATGAGGCCCTTCAAGAAAGGCGCTTTCAAATTTGCGATCGATTTCGGGAAACCTATTCTTCCTGTAACAATCAACGGCAGCAGAAATATACTGCCGAAAGGAAGCCTCGATTTAATGCCCGGCGGCGTGACCATGATTATTCATGAGCCGATTTCCGTAAACGGTTACAATGAAGAAAACATGAACATACTGATGGACAGGACAAAAATGGTCATTGGCACATCGCTGGATTGAATTGAAATGCACTCCTTATTTTTTTGTAGGCATTGTTCTGGGAGTCAAGACTTTTTCAAGGATAACAAGTAAGCCTCGTTAAACTAAACCATCTGTTGGGAGTCAAGATTTGCAGACAAAAAAAATGGGTTAGAATTTCTCCTAACCCATTGATTTTGTATTGGTAGCGGGGAGAGGATTCGAACCTCTGACCTTTGGGTTATGAGCCCAACGAGCTACCGGACTGCTCCACCCCGCGATATTAAAACCGGTGACTTTACAACATTATCTCCTGTATTTGTCAAGGAGTTCTTTTTGCAAAGTATTCAAAACTTGTTTTTAAGACTCCGGGTAAGTTTTGGCTCTAAATTCCTGCTTTAGGTTATGTATCCCATGAAACGGTAAATAAGTTTAGCCGCCATGAAATCAGGAGCAACGATGCCGGAAATCGGCGCCAGTTCTACCACATCAAATCCGCGAATTTTACATGACTTTGAAACCGATTTCAGTAAGCGTAAGACATCCCTCCAATACAGACCGCCCGGTTCCGGCGTGCCGGTTGAAGGCATTATGGAAGGATCAAAAACATCCAGATCGATCGTTACAAACAGATCGCCTTTTAAATTTTTACAAATTTTTTCACACCAGTCTTTGTTTTCTAAAACAAAATCGGCGCTATAGGATTTAACCTTGCTTTGCGGTAAAAAATCACCTTCTTCTTTGCTCATGCTTCTGATACCCACCTGAGTTAACGGGCATATCTCCGAAATTCTTCTGGCCACGGAAGCATGGCTGTAAGCGCTTTCCTGATAGCTTACCCGTAAATCGGCGTGGGCATCCAATTGCAAAACGGAAAGTTTGGGATATTTTTCTTTAAGCGCCTGCACGGCGCCAAAGGTTATACTGTGTTCTCCACCCAGCATGACCGGTATTTTATTCGCGGCGGCGATTTTGGAAATTTTTTTACGCACAACGTTAATCATGTTTTCGGGTCCGCGGGCATCAATAGTGACCGGCGGGGTCGTATGAATTCCGGCCAAATAGGTTTCCTTCTTTAATTCTTCATCATAGAGTTCCATATTGGTCGATGCCTCGATGATGGCTATAGGTCCTCTTCGGCTTCCGGACTGATAAGTGGAAGTCAGGTCGTACGGAACGGGCACGACCACGAATAAAGCATCGCGCAGTGAATGCGCCG
>JBEKUA010000196.1:0-3294 GCA_049515495.1 Smithella sp.
CAATTATAATCGGATTAAGGTTCTGGTCCCTGCTGTAAACAGGTTCCTTAAAGAGAATCGTACCGGCACTGTAATCAATGGAATAATCCGTAAAGCTGCTCATGGATTGGGATGAAATAACCACCTCACTGTGGAAACGATCTCTCACCTCGATAGTAATTTTGTCCGAGTTGGGTACGATGGGATTGTGCGAAAGCCGGTAAATGCCGGAGGTGCCATCACCGGGAATTTCGTCCCGTGAATAAAGTTGATCGGTCTGGCTGGCAAAAGCATTAAGCTCATAGTTCTTGCTCTGCAATTCCGTTTTAAAGCCTGTCATGCTGCGGCTATAGCGGGAAAGTTCCGTCATGGTAAGACCCGTGTTATAATCGCCGAACATGGCGTAAAACTGTTCTCTCTCAATCTTAACATACAATTTATTGGTGCTGGCTGCGTCGTATTGCTGCGCGGAAGCATCTCCGTAAAGCGTGAAATTGGTTTCGGGATTGATTGTCTGGAACAATCCGCTGCCGTTGTTTTCTTTTTTCTTGTTAGAATCATAGGCTATTGTCAGCAGCCATTTACCTTTTATCTGACCCTTGGCAAAGAATGCGACACGGCCATCTCTGTAGTAATTTTCATCAACATCGGCGTTCTGCAGATTTTCCATGTTGCCCGTAGCGGTATTATAACCGGCGGTTCCTTCGGCAAAGCCCACTAATATCCAATCCCGCATTTTGGGATTAGCATAAGTTTCCGCTTCAACGGTGACATTATTGTAGCCGAGAACGACCCGATAGAGGCCGCTATTGTTAACCGGCGCAAACAGGACTTCTCCATCCTTGCTCATCTGAACATGGGGATGGCTGCCGGCGGCAGGCGGCGCCGCAAAAATATCAGGTTTTTTAAGCGGCATGAGCGTGCCTTCGCGGATTTCCAGTTCAGCTCCGGCGGGGATAAGAGTGCCGTCGGCGTCATAGAGTTCAAGATGAAGTTTTAAAGGTGTCTTACCGTCAGCAACATTTCCCTCGGCTGATTTCAGCCGGATGGAAACAATTTCTCCGCTGCGCTTTACGGATATTTTCTGCTTGAATCGGGCAATGCCGAAGGGGTCGACGCCCTGGAACTCGACGATGTGATCTCCACGTTTACCAAAATCAACGCCGATATAGCTGTAAATAGTCTTGCCCGCTTTTTCATCCTTCATGGTAAAGCCGATGCGGTCTGCCGACACCTCCTTGTCGTCAATCAGCAGGCGCGGAGTCAGTTTGGAATTAAGACAGACACGAATGCCGTTTATGCTGTTTATCAGAATATCTTTGTCACTCGGATAAAGTATCCCTTCAGGATCATTGATTGTCGGCTCAGACTCTTCCGATTTGGAAGCAGCCGAAGCGCCTTGTACTGCCGAACCCGACTTGTCGGACGCGGTCACACCGGTTGAAGGTTCAGCTTTAATCGCCGTGTGGCCTTCGGCAGCAGAAATTGAATGATCTCCATTATCCTGCACTTTCTGATCAGCCTCGGCAGAGGCAGGAATAACTTTCCCTGCTGTTTTCGTTTCCGCCCGCATCTGGCCGCTTTGTTCCTTAATAACATTCAAACTCGACTTGTCCACAACACGGCTGGAAGAAATGCGCAATTCGACACGCCTGTTTAGCGCCTTGCCTTCTGCGGTGCGATTATCTGCAATCGGATTTTCGCTCCCCTTCCCTTCAATAAATAATTTTTCAGGAGGAAGATGAAGTTTGTCCATCAGATAACGGCCGACGCTTTTTGCACGCGCCAGAGAAAGCGCCTGATTGTCCGCATACTCACTACGATGACTTTCAGAGATAGGAACGTTATCCGTGTATCCGGTCACCTGGATTTTTTCCACATGCAAACCGGACAATCCCATTGCCAGTTCATCCAGTTTTTTATGGTCTTCAGCGTTCAATTCAGCGCCCCGCACCGGAAAGTGCGGATGTAATACGATATCGGGCATCTGAGATACTTCAACTTTCTTGTCCATCTGCAAAACTGTTTCCGCCGGAGGCGTCAATACTTCCGCTTTTGCGTCGCCGTCAGCGGCCAGATAAGCCTTCGTTACAAGCTCTCCGGCTTTGGTATCGGCCGACGGCATCGCCCGGAATGTAATTTCGTGACGCCAGCCAGCAGGCAGATCACTGAGCTTGAATACCAGTTGGCCTTTTTCCTGCTGCAGAGGATCGGCAATGGCAACGCCGTCCATCATGCTGCTGCCCTGCTTATAAATCACACCTTCGGGCAGTGTAATGTTTAGTCTTGCCGCGCCGAGGGGCAGAATGCTGCCTTTCATAGAAACCTTGTAGGCAATATTTTCTTTATCCAGTTGATTGGCCATCTCCAGAACAATTTCACCTTTTACCGGTTCAGGAGCGGCCTGTTTTACAGATGATTTCTTTTTGCGTATATGAAAATCAGTGCGCCAGATGACGCCGCCCTTAATTTCGACAAACTGCGAGAATGCCTGTCCGGCAAAACGGGTGTTTTGAGTGCAGGCAAAGGGTTCGTAACCTTCCGGCAGTGAATCCAAATCCATCTGCATCACATGTGTTCCGGCACGCACTCCTTCAAAATGAAACATACCCTTCTTATCGCTGATCACAAAAGAGCCGTCCTCCATATATACCCGCACGCCCTCGACGCCGATAGCTCCGTCACCTGTTTTATCGTTGCATTCTCCGGTGGAAACACGCCCCATCAGGAATGATTTGGTTTGCATAAGATCGTCTATAATTTTAACAGTTACGCTGGCATTGTTTGATTTCAATCCGTTACCGGCGCCGGCAATCGCGCTGTTGGTCGCGTTGCCGAGGCGTGTTCCGACAGTTACTTCCACCACATAATCTATCGTAACG
Source organism: Smithella sp. (assembly GCA_049515495.1). Lineage (GTDB taxonomy): Bacteria > Desulfobacterota > Syntrophia > Syntrophales > Smithellaceae > Smithella. The sequence goes on from JBEKUA010000196.1 coordinate 2,862, forward strand.
GAGATTCCAGCCGCCAGAGCGCCGACATTAAAAGTAAGCGTTCGGCCATCGGCTGAAATAAACGGATCGGCTATGGAAACGCCATTGAATCTTGCCGACCCCCTGCGATATCTGAAACCGATAGGCAGAGTATCCGTAACTTGAATACCAGCCAGGGCAACTGACTTGCTGTTATTGGTGAGGGTCAGCTCGTAGAGAATAAAATCACCCTGTCCCGCGGAGTCCTTATTGGCGGTCTTCTGAAGCCAGAGGCCTGAGCCGGACGGATCAATGGGAATATCGATATGAATAGCCGGACCGGGATTAAGGACAAATACCTCTCCACGGGAACCGGTAACGATAGCAAATGGCGCGCCGGGCAGGGACTGAATTGCTGTAGTCGCCACGGTGCTGGGGAAAGTATATACCGTCGGCGGAACAACCTTAAATTGAT
>JBEKUA010000197.1:0-3915 GCA_049515495.1 Smithella sp.
CAGCTTCCGGCGTTTGGGCGGAAAGCTCTGTATGGGTGGTAAGTTCTTCCAGGGCAAATGTTTATCTCGCAGGATCTTTCCACGTGCTGAGGGCGTCTGATTATCCTCTGCCTGCCGAATTTTTTACAGCTTATAATAATTCCCGTAAAATCATATTCGAAATTCCGCCCGATGAAACAGAAGGTGCGGGACATATGGGGGAGTTTTTAAGCGGGGCAATTTACAATGACGGAACAACACTTAAAGATCATATTACAAAAGCGGCTTACGACAAAGTGGAAAAATTCTGTAAAGAACGTAATTATCCGCTGGAGCAATACCAAATTTTTAAGCCGGCTTTGTTTTTGACAATGCTTACATCTTTGGAAATGAACAGAATCGGTGCTGATCCGCAGAAAGGGGTTGATTATTTCTTCAAAGAAAAAGCTCTGCAGGATGGAAAAGCAACGGGAAGTCTGGAAACGGTTGATCAACAACTCAAACTTCTTCTTTCGATGGATGAAAGCATGGGAAGCGATCAAATCATAGAATCAATCGACGAATTCAAACAAATTGAAGCAGAGTTGGATGAATATTTAGCTGTGTGGAGAAAAGGTGATGAGGTCAGGATGGAAGAACTTTTTATAAAAGATTTTAAAAGTTACAGGAAATTATATCAAACCCTGATTGTTGACAGGAACAACAAATGGATGACGGATATCATAAGTTGTCTCAATGGTTCGATAAACACGATGATTATTGTGGGCGCGGCTCACCTTGCCGGCCCGGACGGATTAGTTAATTTATTGCGCAAACGCGGTTATAAAGTGGTTAAAGTGCAGAAAAAGTAAAGAAATTTTAGACAAGTATACTAACCCTGTTCACTCCACACATGGTTATCGAACTTAATATTTCCCGGCGATTTCTTTAATGATTCCCAGAAATCCGTCTGCCTTTAATGACGCGCCGCCGACAAGCGCGCCGTCAATATCCTGCAAGGAGATTAAATCGCCGATGTTATCTTTAGTTACGCTTCCCCCGTATAGAATAAGAACATCATCGGCCGTCTTGCCATAAATGTCTTTGAGGATGCCGCGTATGAAGGCATGCACTTCCTGAGCCTGTGCGGATGTGGCAACTTTACCGGTTCCTATCGCCCAGACCGGTTCGTAGGCGATGACAACCTTGTCAATTTCTTCCACACCGTTCAAACCCTGTTTCACCTGTTTCCCGATAACATCCTGCGTAATTCCTTTTACCCGTTCTTCATCGGTTTCTCCCACGCACATTATGGGAGTTAATCCTGCCGTCAGTGCTTTTTTTACTTTCAAATTAACTTCATTGTCTTGTTCGTGAAAATATTTCCGGCGCTCGGAATGGCCGATAATCACATAGGAGCAGCCGATGTCCTTGAGCATGCCCGGCGATATTTCTCCGGTGAAGGCTCCCTTGTCTTCAAAATACATATTTTGCGCGGCCAGAAATATGTTCGAGCTCTTAATTGTTTCGCTAACGTTGAAAAGGGCTGTAAACGGCGGAGCTAAAACGATTACTCCATTTTTAAAGTTAACCACCCCATTTTTAATAGCTTTCGCCAAAGCAATTGATTCGGAAATAGTATTGTGCATTTTCCAGTTGCCGGCAACAATCCATTTTCTCATTTTTCATTTCCTCATTTTTCCAGCGCGGCAATTCCCGGCAAAGTTTTTCCTTCCAGCAACTCCAGAAAAGCGCCGCCGCCTGTGGAGATATAAGACATTTTTGCACTAAGGCCTGCTTTTTTAATGGCCGTATCCGTATCGCCGCCACCGATGATGGAGAGAGCTCCGGAATTTGCCACTGTATTGGCAAGCCCGAAGGTTCCCTTACTGAAGGAAGCTAGTTCAAACATACCCATAGGGCCATTCCAGACAATTGTTTTTACACCTTGCAAAGCTTCGCTAAACAGAGAAATTGTAGCCGGGCCGATATCCAGCCCCATCCAGTCTTGTGGAATTTCTTTCACGCCGCAGACTTTTGTTTCAGCATCCGCTGTGGCGCTTTTGGCAATGACCGCATCCACCGGCAATAGAAACCGCACATCTCTCTGTTTGGATTTTTCCACAATCTTTCGCGCAAGATCAAGCATATCTTCCTCACAAAGCGATTTGCCGATTTCGTAACCAGCAGCTTTTAAAAAAGTGAAAGCCATGCCGCCGCCGACAATAAGTTTGTCAACCTTTTCGATCAGGTTTTCAAGAAGGCCGATTTTATCAGAGACCTTTGCTCCGCCTATAATCGCCACCAATGGTTTTGCCGGATTTACCATAGCCTTTTTAAAATATTCGACTTCGTTTTTCAACAGGAAACCTGCAGCGCAAGTTTGCACAAATTGCGTAATGGCCGAATTGGAAGCTGCCGCCCGGTGCGAAACGGCAAACGCGTCATCTATGTATATATCGCAAAGCGCGGCCAGTTGTTTGGCGAATTCCACGTCGTTTTTATCTTCGCCCGGATAAAACCGGAGGTTCTCCAGAAGAATGATGTCTCCTTCTTTCATTTTACCGACTGTCTGCTCTACTGCAGTGCCCACGCAATCATCTAAAAACATTACTTCTTTTTGTAGCAGTTCCGACAGAACTTTCACCACCGGCCGAAGCGACATCTCTGCAACTCTTTTTCCTTTCGGTCTGCCCAGGTGGGAGGCGATGATTAATTTCGCTCCTTTTTCCAGCGCGTAATTAATCGTCGGGATGCTTGCCCGCACTCGCTTATCGCCGGTTACATTTCCATCTTTGTCCATGGGTACATTAAAATCCACCCGCAGAAAAACTCTTTTCCCTTTCATCTCTATTTGATCAATGTACTTCATCTTTGTTCCTTATCTTTTCTATTTCATTATAAAAGAAAGCAATTCCAGCATTCTGTTGGAGAAGCCCCACTCGTTATCATACCACGAGAGAATTTTTACCATATTGCCGCCCAGGACATTTGTATTTGGCATGTCTACAATGGAGGAGTGTTTATTGCCGTTAAAATCGATGGAAACTAATTCTTCCTCCGAGCACATAAGAATCCCTTTCATGGCGCCTTTAGCGTATTCTCTTAACTTATCATTTATTTCATTTTTGTTAGTGCTTTTTGAGAGCGTTGCCACGAAATCAACTAAAGAAACATTAGGGACAGGCACGCGAATGGCCAGCCCGTCAAGTTTCCCCTTCATTTCCGGTATGACTTCAGCTATCGCCCGGGCTGCACCGGTTGTCGTGGGTATCATGGAAAGAGCGGCCGCGCGTGCCCTTCTTAAATCTTTGTGCGGTTCATCCTGAACACCAAATTCCTCATGCAATATCTTGACGATCGGCGCGAGACAATTTGTGGTGCATGATCCCATAGAAATAATATGATGCTTGGTTTTGTCATACTCTTCCTGGTTGACGCCGAATACCACAGTAACATCAGGATTTTTAGCCGGGGCGGAAATAACAACCTTTTTTGCTCCTGCCTCGATATGTTTTCCGGCGCCTGTTTTGTCCGTGTATTTTCCTGTGCTTTCCAGAACAACATCAACTCCCAGGTCTTTCCAGGGCAATAATTCCGGTTCTCTGACGGAAAATGTCTTGATCTCCTTGCCGTCAACGATTATGCAATTGTTCCCCACTTTAACTTCTGCATCCAGGATCCCATGAGTTGAATCATATTTAAGCAGATGAGCCAGAGTTTTGGCATCAGCGAGATCATTTATTGCTAAGAATTCTACTTCTTTACTTTTATATCCGGCTCTAAACACAAGCCGGCCAATTCTCCCAAAACCATTAATGGCAATCTTTACGGGCATATCAACCTCCTGATATGGAAATGAAAAACTTATTTAGTTTAATGGTGTTTTTTTGTCAACCTGTTTTGGCTTTGCCAAATGTCAGGTCATTATTCCCGTTGTCTCAATCGTCGCTAAAA
>JBEKUA010000198.1:0-3278 GCA_049515495.1 Smithella sp.
CGCTGCAGGCGGTTGTGAGCCGCATGGGTCATGAGGATATACTTAAATTGCGCATTGAAAAAATATCCCACGAAATCGGGAGCGCTGCATGGGAAGAAGATTTCAGGAAAATATTCAGGGAAATCTGCACAGTGAGAATTGATAATCTGGAATACCTTAATGCCGGTGAAATTAATCCTCAGGAGAAGGTCATTATGGATCAGCGTCAGTGGTAATTCCAGTTCCAAATCAAAGCCCTATCTTTGTTGGCGTTGTCGTCGGCTTCCTTAATATATTAATATATGCCTCTTTGCCTTCTTTTTGCCGCCTCGATATCATCTTTGATTTGAAACTGAAGAAATATCAGAATCAGAATTAGAATCAGTATTATCAGGCACCGGAGAAATTGATGGCTGTTTTTTCCCGATAGTATAGGCGTCAATAATGGATGAAATCCAAAGCAGGAGAATCAGAGACAACATCAAAATAAGATAGAAACGGTTTGTATGTTTTATTGAGTATATAACCGTTTTTATTATCGCGTCAAAATTGACGGCATTTTTTCTAAATGGAGAGATTTTTAAAAACGCTGCGGTTGTTTGAACAATAGACCATAAAATAGATAGTGCTCCGGCAATAACAGCAATGATTATCGCTATTCCTTTTTTATACCTCTTTAAATAAATTTGTCCCCATCCGGGAAATAAAAGCACGTTATAAAGTGCAGCTTTGGTGGCTTTATTCATTTATCCCTCCAAATACCAATCCGCTCGCCTGGCAAGGTTGTAATGACAAGCAAAATAGTATCAATAATATCTATTTAAGGAATAATACTTACATCTTTCATCTTCAGTTGAATATTTGGAGATCCATTCCAGTTATTGATTTGCGGTGTAAAAACAATATCAATATTGGCGTCGTTAAACGAGGTCAGATATTTGCCCATATTAAACCAGATAGAATCGAATGATGTGTCATTGCTGTTAACCCACATTTTTAAATGACTATTGCCGACGACAATAGGAGATGAAACTTTAATGTTGCGGGCGCAAAGTAATGGTTCGGGATTTTTACTGCCAAAGGGAGCAAGAATATCCAACTGTTCAATCAAATCCAGACTGATATCTGAGATTTGACATTCCGAATCAATAATAATTGGAGAGCTCTGTTGCGTTAATTCAAAGCTGCTCTGAATTATTTCATCTAAAAGACTGGCAAATTCATCAATATTTTCTTCTTTAATGGAGATGCCGGCAGCATGATAATGTCCGCCGTAGGAAAGCAAAAGAGGCGCACACTGTTGAATTCCTTTATAAATATTAAAATCGGAAACGCTTCTTCCCGAGCCTTTTCCTACGCCGTTATTAAGACTGATGACAAATGCGGGGCGGTTGAAAAGTTCAACCAGACGTGAAGCGACAATACCGATAACTCCGGGATGCCATTTGTCCGATGCGAAAACAAAAGCGTTCATTTTTTCGATGACGTTTTTATTGCTTATTCTTTCCAAAATTTCATTAAGAATTTTCTTCTCCATCAATTGCCGGTTCCGGTTATAGGAATCAAGCTTTTCGGCCAGCGTTCGTGCTTCCGTCATATCGTCCGCCAACAGTAATTTAACGGCATCCAGGGCGGATGCGATGCGTCCTGCGGCATTTATCCGGGGAATAAGGGAAAAAGAGGCTTTAAAAGAATCTATAGGCTGGTTATCGACGCCGCTGACCTCTTTTAAGGCTTTGATTCCGGGACGTTGACTTTCCGCGATTAATTCCAAACCGATTTTTACAAAAATTCTGTTTTCATCTATAAGAGGCGCCATATCGCCAATCGTTCCAAGAGCGACGATATCGAGATATTCTTTTAAATTGGGATGATTTCTATCCCTCCAGAAGCCTTCTTTGTTCAAACTGCCGCGCAGAGCTATAAGAAAGTTATAGGCGATGCCCACGCCGGCAAGTCCTTTAAAAGGGAAAGAGCAATCTTCACGATTTGGATTTATTGAGGCTACCGCGGGAGGCAGCGGCCCGGATATTTCATGGTGATCCAGAACAATCGTGTCGATTCCGATTGATTGAGCATAGGTAATTTGTTCCACGTCGGAAATACCGCAATCAACGGTGATAAGCAGCTTGACATTATTATTTTTAAACTTGTCAATAGCCGATATTTTTAAACCGTAACCCTCCTGCACTCTATCGGGAATATAATAATTTATGTGAGGCGTTATTTCCTTTATGAATTTGTAAAGAATCACAACCGATGTAATTCCGTCAGCGTCATAATCGCCGTAAATCATGATCTCTTCGCTATCGTGAATCGCTTTGAGCAATCGCGAAACACCCTTTTTCATATCCTTCATTAAAAAGGGACTGTGCAAATCATTTAAGGAAGGGTGAAGATAACGACGGGCGGCTTCAATATCCGGAATCCCTCTATTTACAAGAATTTGAGATATAATAGGATGAATCCCAAATTCTTTGCTCAGTAAATATTCCAGATTTTTATCGCCGGTTTCTTTGAGTTTCCATTTTGTTGCCGGTATTTGATTAACTACTGTCATTATATTACTTTCGTATTTATTTTTATTATTTATTTGATCATATCAACGCTGTCTTTTATGTCAAGTATTTGCTATTTTTTTTCAAAGATAATATTTTTTACTGATGATTCATGTTTCTGCAATTGTGTGGCATACTTTTTAAAATCATCAATATTTTCCAGAAGGATTGTTTCTTCCCTGCTTTTTGATTCCACATAAACATTGAAGGTGTTGTCTTTAAAACTGTATTTTTCCTTTATATATTTAAAGGGTTTTACGGAAGTAAAATCCTGCGGCAACTTCTTTATTTTAAATCCTGCCGGAAATTTATAAGAGCTATGCTCCCGTGAATAGAATGATTGTGACTGACTGATCGGATACTTGCGATTGCCTGCCGCGGTTATATCCCGGTACGAGTCTAGAGAAACAACGTTGGATAAAACCATTGTTGTTTCATCTAATTTCTGCGCCAGATTTTTCAAATTTCCTGAAAGACTTATTTCAAATGGCTTTGTCGTGTCTGTTAAACTGCCCAGTTTAAGTTCTTTAACTTCGATACCCCGGCCTTCAAAATATTTCTTTCTTTGTTCCGGCGGGGAATATTTAAAAAAATATCTGACAGCTTCAGCAGCTTTACCGAAATATTCATAATGATAATCAAGAGCCGCATTACCTTCTGGGTCAATAAAATATTTCATATCCATATTGTAAGAATCATTTTTATCGTTTAGCTCCGGAGTTGTGATAAATTGATAAGTTC
>JBEKUA010000199.1:0-3278 GCA_049515495.1 Smithella sp.
CAGGCGGGCCGCCCTTAAACGTTCTCCTATTTGGTCTTGCTCCGGATGGGGTTTACCATGCCTTTTCCGTCACCGGAAAAGCGGTGAGCTCTTACCTCGCCTTTTCACCCTTACCCTGAACTTTCGCCCCGGGCGGTATATTTTCTGTGGCACTTTCCTTAGGGTCACCCCCAGTCGCCGTTAGCGACCATCCTGCCCTGTGGAGCTCGGACTTTCCTCCGGCAGATAAATTCTGCCGACGATCATCTGATCTTCTCCGGCCTGAGTCTTATGTTTACACTTGATTGATTTTTCTTTCAAGTCTTGTTATTTATAAATAAATCAGCATTGATGCAATCTATTGAACTTTCCATGTCAACCAATTTAACCTTGACAAACAAATGCTACTATGATTAACGCATTACCCTATTACTTTTAGGGGTTTTACTTATGAAAAAGACTTTGACCAATAAAACAAATACCAAAAGAAAGAGAACTCACGGTTTTCTCGTTCGGATGGAGTCAAAAACAGGAAGACAAGTTTTAAGCCGCAGAAGAGCTAAAGGCAGAAAACGTTTAACCGTATAAATCCGGCACCTTAGCAAATTAAGGATGGTCAGGTCGATATGCATGAAGGAACAATCTTACCGGAAACTGGAAAGGGTAACCAATAGAAGCAGGTTTAAAGGAATTTATAACCAGGGGGTCTGGAGAAGTTCTCAACATTTTACGTCTGTATCATGCAGTAATACACAAGGGGTTAAAAGGCTCGGAATTACAGTAACAAAAAAAACGGGAAACGCAGTAAGAAGAAATAGAATCAAACGATTAATCAGAGAATTTTTTCGTCTCAATAAGAGCTTGTTTCCCGCCGGGCATGATGTTGTTATAATGGCTAAAAGAAATATGCCGCCCCGAATTACTTATAAAGAAGCATGTGACGAATTGACGGAACTCTTCGCGCGAAATAACAACATATAATTTATGCTCAGGAATATTTTGACAAAACTTTTTGTTTTAATGGTTCGTTTATATCAAACTTGCTTGTCACCTTTCTTTTTTGCTCCATGCTGCCGTTTCTATCCTTCATGCTCTGAATACGCAATTGAGGCAATTAAACTGCATGGACCGGCAAAAGGATCCTTCCTGGGCATTAAAAGAATTCTTCGCTGCCATCCCCTACATCCCGGCGGTTACGATCCCGTCAAGTAAAAATAGAGAGGTTTTCAAATGGATAAAAGGACAATTCTGGCTATAGTCCTGTCACTGGCCGTACTTTTTGCATATCAGACATTTCTTGCCAAACCACCTGTGCCTCCAAAGGTGACGCCTGTTTTGGAATCAAAGCAGATAAGCGGCAATGTGGCAGGAAAACAAACCGCGCCCTCACAATCTTTAGCAGCTTCAAAGCCAACAGCTAAACAGACTATTACTAAAAAAGAAGAACCGCCAAAAGATATAGAGGTGGAAACGGAAAATTACACAGCCGTCTTTTCCACCAGAGGCGCCGCGCTGAAATCGTTTCAACTAAAAAAGTACCAAAAAGAATGTGCAAAATGCGCGAACGATATTTTTCCTGTAATCAAAAATTTAATATCCGGCGCTAAACAGCCGGCAAAAGAAAAGAGCAACGAGTTAATTGAGCTTGTTGCGGTTAATGAAAACATGCCTTATCCGCTGGCAATTACTTTCCCTGAATCAGCTACCGGGATTGCCGCCGATTCCATTTACGACGCCGACGCAACAAAACTGGACATGACAAAAGATAAAAAAGAACAGCGTCTGGTATTTTCCCGAACTTTTAACGGTAAAATTAAGATAGAAAAGATTTTCACCTTTAATCCCGACAATTATTCAATCGCGCTGGATGTAAAAGTATCCAACCTGACAGACATACCTCTTGCCCAGACACCGCAGCTTAACTGGTACGAGCATGTTGACCCAAGTCAAAAAGCAGACCGTTACAGCAAGGAAGGGCCTGTTGCATATGTGTCCAATTCCATCAAGCGTAATAAGATTTCGGATATATCAACTGACTTGAGTCTTGGCCCTGATGTTTCCTGGGGCGGATTTGAGAGAAAATATTTTATGGCTGTAATGATTCCTCAAGATCCTTCTCTGACTACTATCAACATGTCCAAAGACAGCGACAACACCGTTTCCGTAAATCTCAAGGAAACAAAAAGCGTAATACCGCCGGGGCAGTCCGGTTCAATCAAGTATAATCTTTTTATCGGTCCCAAGGATTATACGCTCCTCAAGAAACAGGGCATATCTTTGCAGGAAGCCGTTGAATTTGATTCAAAGATACCGGGATTGAAATGGCTTTCCATTGGCTTGCTGATTTTTATCAAATTTCTGTATCAGTACGTCGGCAATTATGGAGTGGCCATTATTATACTGACAATTCTGATTAAGGTTATCTTCTGGCCTCTGGGGAACATAAGTTATAAGTCCATGAAAGAAATGCAGAAAATTCAGCCTAAAGTACTTGCGTTAAAAGAGAAATACAAAAATGACCAGGCGAAGATTGGACAGGAAACCATGGCTCTTTATCGTGAGCATAAAGTTAATCCTCTCAGCGGCTGCTTACCGATACTAATTCAAATTCCCGTATTTATCGGCCTGTACAATACACTTCTTTACGCCATTGAACTTCGCCAGTCGCCATTTTTCTGGTGGATTCAGGATTTATCGGCCAAAGACCCTTATTACATTACGCCGATTATCATGGGCGCTACGCAATTTTTGCAACAAAAAATGACCCCGGCTGTGGGCGATCCGATGCAGGCAAAAATAATGTTGCTGATGCCCGTGGTGTTTACTTTCATCTTCGTGAATTTCCCTTCAGGGCTGGTCATTTACTGGTTATTAAATAATATTTTAAGTATCGGTCAGCAAGTTTACATCAATAAGAAATTAGCCTGATTGATATATTGTATAAGGATTGGAAATGAGTTCGAAAACATTAGAGATAGAAGAAAAATCCATTGACGAAGCAATCGAAAAAGCCTGCAGCGAATTTGGCGTTTCCCGTGAAAAATTAAATATCGAAATTATCTCCGGCGAATCCGGAGGGTTTTTAGGTCTGTTTTCCAAAAAAGCAAAAATAAGAGCATCATTGCTTTCTCTGGATATGGATTTTAGCTTTACGGATAAACCAAAGCCTAAAAGTGAATTAAAGATAAAAATGGATTCGAAAAAGAATCCCGAAAAAGAAGTTCCTGCGGAGAAGTCCAAAAAGTGTATGGAGCCTGTGGCAGACTCTGCGGAAAAGCCCCAAAAACGTATGGAGCCTG
>JBEKUA010000200.1:0-3278 GCA_049515495.1 Smithella sp.
AGGGTAACAGGGGAGTGTTATAAAAAAACCCGACAGCCGCGCCAAATGCGACCAGTCCCGCAAGTTTCCATGAAGGTTCAGTAAAGAGCGCCAGCAATATGGCGATTGTTCCGCCCGCATAACAAAAGACCTTGATGGCGCCGCTTTTGGTTTGAGCGTCTTTCAGATCGTCCGGGCAGTTCAGCGCATCCTCTTTCACGTCAGTAAGACGGTTCCATTGGCAGATGCAGGCCACTGCCAGTGTGATGATCAGATAATCGATACTGCGAAACCGTATCTTTAGAAACCCGGACCAGCACCACATAATTGCCGGGGCACTTACTATAATATGCAGCCGATTTAAGATGAAGGCTTGTATAATCCGTTTCAGCATGATCTTCAGCCGGTAACATTTTCTGATATGGCCGGGTAGTCTGTATATCCCTTGGGTCCTGGTGTGTAATAGGTGTTGGCGTCCGGTTTCGCCCAGGGCAAGTCTCGCCCGATACGTTCCACCAGATCGGGATTGGCTATATAGGAACTGCCAAACGACACGGCATCGGCAGTTCCCCCGGCAATGACTCGATCTGCACTTTGGGCAGTGTATCCGCAGTTGGTTACAAGTTTCCCGCGGTATAATGGTCGAAAATGTTTGGCTATGTCCTTGACCGCATAAGGAACATTATCAACCGGAAGCATAGGCTCGACCAAGTGCGCATAGGCCAGATTCGGATAATCGTTCAGGCGGCCAACCACATGCTCGAAAGTGGGAATTGTGTCTTGATCAATGGTTATGCCGAAAAAACCATGGGCTGAGGGATTGAGACGTATACCGACTCTTTCAAAGCCGATTGATCCACCCACTGCATCCAGTACCTCGAAGAAGAAGCGAGCTCTGTTTTCGTGATTGCCGCCATAGGCATCGGTGCGGGTATTAGAGCAGTTTGTGAAGAACTGGTGGATAAGGTAGCCATTGGCGGAGTTGATCTCAACACCATCGAACCCTGCCGAAATTGCATTCACCGCCGATTTTTTAAAGTCCTGGACGATTGCATGGATCTCGTCGATGGTCAATGCATGCGGGGTGACTGTTTCCTTAAAGCCTGATGGTGTATAGGAACGGTCATGCGGATTGATGGCGGATGGCGCGACAGGTAACATGCCGTCGTGAAAATCGGGATGCGAAATGCGACCCACATGCCAGATCTGCAGGAAGATATGCCCGTCTTTTTCGTGCACCGTTTTTGTGACCAGCCGCCAACCCTCGATCTGTGCGTCGCTGTAAATTCCCGGAGTATTGATATAGCCTGCACCCTGTCTGGAAATTTGTGAACCTTCTGTGATAATAAGTCCGGCCGTGGCGCGTTGGGAATAGTACAATGCGTGCAGAGGAGTCGGGGCATTCTCCGGGTTATCTGCCCGGCTGCGGGTCATGGGAGCCATGAAGATACGGTTAGGGAGATCGTATTTGCCGATTCTTAAAGGTTTTAACAATGTTTGCTCATACATATGCCACTCCTTGTTTGTTTAATTAAGTTTTAATGAAGTTCAATCAAATCCATACTGACGAAGGGTTAACATATAAAACGGAGTTTGCTTTGAAAAAGCGTTATCTTATAGATTGACTATAAGAAACTCAGGCTTGTGTGTCAAGGAAATCCTGGCTGTAGAAGATGATACGCGCCGCCTGTTTATCCCTGATCATGGATATTAAAAGTTTAGTTTGTTACAGGCACGTAGGGAATTTTCAGATATGTTTTTGCTTCTATCCGGGCGCTGCCTTCTCCTTCTTCCACTTCCAAAGCCTTTTGATAGTATTCCAGAGCCTGTGTCCTTTTTTTGCGAATGTCGTTAATCATTCCCAAACGAACAAAAGCCCAGACTCTCGATCGAGCATTATAAAATGATGTATCCGTCAGGACATTATGGAAATATTCCATGGATTGATCGTATTCTCCCTGGTTAAAAAGGATTCTACCCATTAACTGATTATAACGGGGTTGGAGTTGGGGGATAAAGGGAGGAGTGCCAGCCTGAATATTTATTTCAATTTTCCGGGCGATATCAGAGGCCTCCTCGTAGCGATGAAGATCCGAAAGAATGTTGCCCAGAACAAATGAGAAATTATAATTGTTCGGAAATCTTTTATTTAATTCCTGGGCAAAAGGCAGAGCTTTTACCGGTTGTTTTTCAAAATTCAAATAAGCCGAAGAAAGTTCGGCCTGCGCCAGTTCTCTCAGCAGGTCTCCCTTTTGTGCCGCCAGTTCCAGTTCCTGAAGTCCTTTTTCCCGGTTTCCTGCAACGATGAAAGATGAAGACAGAAAACGAATAAAACCCGGGAGATGATAGAGATGATAATGAAGCAGGCCCATAAGAAAACACGCGTCATAATTTTGTGGATTTCCCTCTTTCGCTTTTTCCAGATAATCCCATATATTGGATGTTTCCTGGGCTATAGTGAAATAATGTTTTTGATGAATCGCCCATTGAATTTTGGCGATTTTAGCCAATGCCATGGCAAAATAAGCCTGGTTGTCATGAGGATTATTCTTAATCCTTTTTTCTCCTTTTGTAATGGCTTCTTTAGCGTAATGCAACAGTGCTTCCTGCTTAGCATTCCTGTCATTTAGTTCAAAGCTCATTTCGTAGGAAATCAGGTTGAGCATAGCCAGAAAAGCGTATCCGGTGGGGTTTTCCGGCTCAAGTTCCACGGCCTTCTTTATATATTCATTAGCGTCGTCTGTTTCCAGATTAAAAGCTTTATCAATTCCCTGCCTGAGATAAGAATTAAATTGATTGGTTTGCGATTGACCTGCTTTGGTGTCACTTTCGGTAAATAAGATTACAAAAAATGAACACAGAACAAGGATAAATGTTTTTATTTTCATAAGTTCATGATTCTGCTACTCAAAAAATAGAAATAGAGAATTAACATCAAACTAATATAATTAAAAAATTATCGGAGTCAAGAAAGATTATCTGATGCTGGTTGACTAATTTTATTTATTTTGATAAATTATAAAAAAAGGGGTGGCCCGGCACGCGTGACCTGATAGGTTATAAACCGGATCTGAGATTATACCCGTTGAACCTGATCTGGATAATGCCAGCGTAGGGAGAGTTTGTTGATTTAACAACCCTTTTCGGCAGGTACTGGCGGAAGGGTTTTTTTATAACGTTTTGCCTTCTTCGATAAACTTTGCCGGTATGATCATCGCGTTATTTTTTGAACACATAATGTTATGGATATGAGATAAACAAAAAACAAATATTTACAAATTAGAGTGGTTTACATACAA
>JBEKUA010000201.1:0-3266 GCA_049515495.1 Smithella sp.
TAAAGAAGATAAAAAAAATTATTAATAAAGAACTACCGGGATTGTCACCGGAGATATTATTGGTTCTTGACGCGACAACCGGCCAGAATGCCGTCATTCAGGCGAAGAAATTTAAAGAAGAAATCGGAGCGACCGGTATTGTTTTGACCAAGCTCGATGGGACCTCCAAAGGCGGCGTAGTTGTAAGGATTGTCAGTGAGCTTGCTCTGCCCGTTCAATACATCGGAGTGGGTGAAGGGTTGGATGATTTACGCGTTTTCGACAGTAATAATTTTACAAAGGCTCTTTTGGATTAAAACATTACGAAACTTCGGCAAGGTATTATGAATAAAATCTTTGCCATAGGAGATATTCACGGCTGTCTGGAAAAGCTCAAGGAGCTGATACCAAAAACCGGTATTGATAATCAAAACGACACATTAATCTTTATCGGTGATTATATTGATCGCGGTAAATTCAGCTCCGAAGTTGTTGATCATATTATACGCTTGCAGAACGAATATAAAAAAGTAGTTTGTCTCCGGGGTAATCATGAGGACATGCTCGCGCATTATCTGGAAGGTATGAATGAAGATATGTATTTGAACAATGGCGGCATAAATACCCTTCATTCCTATGAAATTATACTTTCGGATGATATTGAAGAAAGAAAGCGTAAAATTCCTGCAAGGCACCGGAAATTTTTCAAATCGCTTTTGCCGTATTATGAAACTGAGGACTACATATTTGTACACGCCGGCATGAAACCGGGATTATTGCTGAAAGAACAAACAATGCATGATTTGTTATGGATACGGCACGAGTTCATAGAAGCGGAATATGACTTCGGTAAAACAGTTGTTTTTGGCCATACTCCTTTAAATAACCCTTTAATTAACAAAAATATGATAGGTATAGATACCGGGGCCGTTTACGGCGGAAAACTTACCTGTGTGGAACTGCCAAAAATAAAGATTTATCAGGCGTAAATATGAAAATTATCGAATGTGTGCCAAATTTCAGTGAAGGACGCGATCGAAAAAAAATCGCGGCGATTGCCCACGTTTTTAAATCATTCTCTGGTGTGCGGCTGGCCGATTTCAGCAGCGATGCCGATCATAACCGGAGTGTTTTTACGTTTTTGGGAAAGCCGGAGGATGTGCTGGAAGCGGCGCTGGCCGCTTGCGGCAAAGCCGTGAAATTAATTGATATGCGTGAACAAGCCGGGGTGCATCCGCGCCTGGGCGCTGTTGATGTCGTGCCTTTTATTCCGTTGGGTAAAGCGAAGATGAAAGATGCCGTTG
Organism: Smithella sp.; assembly: GCA_049515495.1. Taxonomy (GTDB): domain Bacteria; phylum Desulfobacterota; class Syntrophia; order Syntrophales; family Smithellaceae; genus Smithella. The sequence continues at coordinate 1,284 of JBEKUA010000201.1, forward strand.
ACTTAGCTCATACTTTCGGACGTCAATTATATGAGCGCTTTGGTGTCCCTGTATATTTTTACGGGCATGCGGCAATGGTTTCCGGGCGAAAGGAGTTAGCCGATGTTCGCCACGGCGGTTATGAAGCGCTGCAAAGTAAAATGATTAATCCTGAGGACGCTCCCGATATTGGTAATCCCGAGTTTAACGCGCGGGCCGGCGCAACCGTTGTAGGAGCGCGTGAGCCGCTGGTTGCTTTTAATATTGATTTAAATTCCAATGATTTGCGTCTGGTGCGAAATATCGCTTCGCAAATCAGGGAAAAAAACGGCGGATTGAAACATGTTCGGGCAATTGGAGTAATCCTGAAAAACCGCGGTGTGGCGCAGGTATCCATAAATCTCACCAATTGTAAGGAAACGCCTTTTAAAGTTATTTATGATCAAGTGGCACAGCTGGCTGCCAAACGTGGAGTCCAAATATTGGAGTCTGAATTAATAGGTCTGGTGCCGAAATGCGCCTTTGCCGGCACAAATCCCGATTACCTGAAGCTTAAAGATTTTGACAAAAATCGTCTTTTGGAAACGCATCTGAAAATTTTAGAAGATTAATCTTCTAAAATTATTTATTTATTCTTCGCTTCTTTTTTCCTGGCTTTGGCCATTACTTTGATAAGTTTTTTATCGAGATTTTCCTCTGAGTCAGGCATGATGGAAGACGATTTTGTCTTCAGAGAATCTGAAACAACGCTGGTTGTTGAACCTGACGACGGTAAGTCTTCATTTGGAAACTGCGATTCTCCTGCACGGCGTTGCCGGACTTTTTTGGCAACTGCCTCCGCCATCATCTTACCGAATTGGCCGATAAATCCGGCAATGAGAACAAGGACAATCCATTTAAAGACAGACCATGAGCCTATGTATTCCAGAATATCCGTCATCTTTAAATTAACATCCTAATTTAATATAAGTAGCTGCCTCGGATTATTAAAAAGGTAATCGGGTTTGGCCGCGGCCATTTTTTCTTTACTGTGCCAGCCCCACGTTACACCGATAGTTTTCACCCCGGCCTCCTTGCCTTCCTTGATATCGCCGGTTGTGTCGCCGATGTAATAAATATCGTTCAGTGCAACGTGATATTTTTTCGCTGCGTAAAGTATTTTCTCTTTTTTGCTGAACATAAAGTCTGACCCAAGAATTTCTTTGAAATATTCATCGTAATTAAAATAATCCAGGGCTTCTTTAATGGATGCGTAATCATTGGAGGAAACAACAATGAGGCAATGGTTTTTGTGTAATTCTTCTATAACCGGCGCGACTTCGGGGAAAGGTTTCATATCCTTGATTTTTACCCGCGCGAGAATATCTTCAGAGGCTTTCATAAACACATCTAAATCCACACCTTTATTTACAAGGGATTCATAAAAATTATCTTCGAAGAGCTCCAGAAATTTTTCCCGGTCGAGTATCAGCGGCTGATTTATGTCTTTCAGGCAATCGGTTACCGTCTTTTCATAAACATCCAGAGAATCGACAATGACGCCGTCAAAATCAAAAAGAAACAACTTCATTAAAGTTTTTCCCCTTTATGCAGACTGGCGATGGATATGCGATAAGGTTTTTTCAAAACGTCTTTCTCCGTGATAATTGCCTTGATAAATCGCGCCGGCGTTATATCAAATGCCGGATTATAAACTTTTGTCCCTTCCGGCGCGCAGGGAACTCCTTTAAAATGCGTCACCTCTTCACTTTTTCTTTCTTCAATAGGGATGGCGTCACCTGTTTTTAAAGAAACATCAATTGTTGAAGTCGGTGCAGCTACGTAAAATGGAATGTTGTGCGCCCGTGCCAGAACCGCCAGAGAATAAGTGCCGATTTTGTTGGCAGTGTCTCCGTTGGCGGCAATTCTATCGGCTCCCACAATGATCTTGTCAATCCTTTTCTGCCGCATGAGAAATCCCGCCATATTATCCGTGATCAACGTAAAGGGAATTTTTTCTTTTTT
>JBEKUA010000202.1:0-3261 GCA_049515495.1 Smithella sp.
ACATGGCGCAAACCGTCTGGCCAGCAACTCTTTGCTCGAAGCGCTTGTTTATTCCCATCGCGTCTATTTAAAAATTGTCAAATCATTTAAGCAGACGCAGCATCGCGACATGCCTATTTCCCCCTGGGACTCAAGCGGAACCACAAAAAGCGACGACAGCGTGGTTGTCACGCACAACTGGGATGAAATAAGAAGATGCATGTGGAATTACGTGGGCATTGTCCGCTCGGATAAGCGATTGGAGCGTGCCGAGCGCAGAATTGATATGGTTTTGCATGAAATCCACGAATATTACTGGAATTACAAAGTAACAAAAGATCTTGCCGAATTACGCAACATCACAACGGTGGCCAAATTGATTGTTATGAGCGCGCGCGCAAGAAAAGAAAGCCGCGGACTGCACTACAACATTGATTATCCCGACACCAGCGACGAATTCAAAAAAGACACGATTATCGTCAAAGAATAATCTCCCTGTTTTTCCCGTTCTGTTCACCCATGCAGCTGCGCAGTTGTGCAACATCAAAGGATAATGCTTTCTCTTTTTATCCGCCCATTTAATATCATTTTTCACAGAACAATTCGGGTGGTCAGTTTATCGAGATTTTCTTGACATATACGATTGCTTTTCCTATACTCCCATCACAAAATAACAGTTGTTATAAAATTTTACTATTTTCAATCATGCCTTTTGGGGTCTGAAATTGAAAAAGCCCCTCAAGATAGTCGCTGACCTTCTGCGCGATGGTTTGAGAAGACAACTTATAAAGCCATATGATGAATTTAATCGTCTGAAAAGTTCTTTGATGACTATACTAAATCCGGTTTGATAAAGGGGATGATATGGGCGAGAAAGGGAAAGTTCTTAAAAAATCAGCTGCGATTCTGGTGCTGGTTCTTCTGGCGGGAGCTCTTGTTTTTTATCTCTATACCAACAAGGACAAGAATGCCATTCCAAAAGGTTTTGTAATGGGCAACGGCCGCCTTGAGGCAACCGAGGTGGATGTCGCGGCAAAGCTCGCGGGGCGTCTCACGGAAGTCCTCGCGAAGGAGGGAGACCTCTGCAAAAAAAATCAGATCGTGGCCAGAATAGACACAAGTACGCTTCAGGCGCAATTGAAACAGGCCGAAGCCGAGGTGAAACGGGCAAAGCAGGCACGGGAAACCGCCCTGTCCAGGCTGGAGAGCATCCGCCTGAAGCTGGTGCTCGCGGTAAAGGAACTTGACCGGTCCAATAAACTTTTCGCGAAAGGCATCTTCACGCAACAACAGCTCGACCGTGATCAGACAGTCAAGCAAAGTTATGAAGCGGAATACGCGGCGGCAAAATCATCCATCACCGAGATCGATAACGCCATTGAGTCCGCGCTGGCCCAGACGGAAATATTGAAATCGGAGATCAATGACTGCATCCTGAAGAGCCCTATAAAGGGACCGGTGCTGTCGCGTCTGGCGGAACCCGGCGAAGTCATACCCAACGGAGGCAAGGTCCTGACCATTCTTGACCCCACGGATATTCACATGAATGTGTATCTTTCCGAGCAATATGCAGGCGTTATACCTTTGGGCGGGGATGCCAGGGTTGTGCTCGATGCCATACCGGATAAGCAATTTCCCGCGACTGTGGCGTATGTTTCTGAAAAGGCACAGTTCACCCCCAAAGAGGTTGAGGCGACCGAAGAGCGCGAAAAGCTCGTTTTCCGCGTGAAAATCAGCCTTCAGGAATTTGATGACCCCCGCCTGAAACCGGGCATGCCGGGCGTCGCGTATATCCGGTTAAATCCGTCCGCGAAATGGACGGAACTCTTTAAATGAATACCCGCATGAACGGTCATGATTCCATCGCCCGTATTGAAGGAGTGAAGCATCGCTACGGTAAGAAAGTCGCTCTTGATTCCATTGATCTTGACATACCTGCCGGATGCCAGGTGGGCCTGATCGGGCCCGACGGCGTGGGCAAATCAACCCTGCTCGGCCTTATCGCCGGACAGAAAAAAATACAGAAAGGCGATATACAAGTCCTTGGCAGTTCCATGCGTTTACGCACGCACCGCCATGATGTCTGCTCGGAGATTGCCTATATTCCCCAGGGCCTGGGCCAGAATCTCTATGCCACGCTTTCCGTCTATGAAAATGTGGATTTTTTCGGACGCCTCTTCGGATTCACCCGCGCCGAGCGGAAGGAGCGCATCGAGCGTCTCCTGAAAGCCACAAACCTCGCGCCCTTTGCCGATCGTCCCGCGGGCCAGCTCTCCGGGGGCATGAAGCAGAAACTGGGTTTATGCTGTGCGCTGATTCACAACCCTGATGTGCTCATTATGGATGAACCCACGACCGGTGTCGATCCCCTTTCACGGCGCCAGTTCTGGGAGTTAGTCAAGGATATGAGTGTCCACCACACGGGAATGAGCATTATCATCGCGACGGCCTACATGGATGAGGCCGAACATCTCGACTGGCTCATCATGATGGAAGGCGGCCGCGTCCTTGCCTCGGGAACGCCCGCGGAGTTAAAACAAAAGACCGGCAAGACGACCATAGAAGACGCTTACATCGCCATGCTTCCCGAAGAAATGCGGTATGGCCACAGGGTCTTTACGACACCGCCCCGGATCGCATCGAATGACGGCTCCGCCATCGAGGCAAACAATCTCACCAAAAAATTCGGTGACTTTACCGCCGTAGACGATGTCTCCTTTACCATACCAAAAGGCGAGATCTTCGGTTTTGTCGGATCAAACGGCTGCGGCAAGACCACAACCATGAAGATGCTCACCGGGCTTTTGCATCCCACGCATGGTCAGGCCTTTATCTTCGGCAGATCCGTCGAAACCGGGAGCATCAGGCTGAAAAAGCGCATCGGATATATGTCGCAGAGCTTTTCTCTGTATGGCGAACTAACCGTCAGGCAGAATCTGGATATGCACGCGCATCTCTTCGATATGTCGAATGAGGACGTTTCTTCAAGGGTTAAGGAAATGGCAGTCAAGTTCGGACTTACCGATGTCATGAACGACCAGACGGAACGCCTTCCCCTGGGTATCCGCCAGCGTCTGTCACTTGCTGTTGCAGCCATTCATAAACCCGAAATCCTGATCCTCGACGAACCTACGTCAGGTGTCGATCCTGTGGCCAGAGACCACTTCTGGGAGCTGCTCATAAATCTCTCCAGAGAGGACGGCGTCACCATTTTTGTGACCACCCATTACATGAATGAGGCAGACCGCTGCGACAGGGTCGCCCTCATGAGCATGGGCCGCG
>JBEKUA010000203.1:0-3229 GCA_049515495.1 Smithella sp.
GGCGTTGTTCCGGGAACGGCTTTTGAAGATTTGCCCGATGGCTGGTCGTGTCCTGTTTGCGGGGCGGCCAAAGACGAATTCTCCCCGGAATAACGGTTCCAATTTCAAATCAAAGCGCTATCTGCGTTGGCTTCGTCGTCGGTTTCCTCAACGTATTATTAATACGCCTCGTCGCCTCCTCCTGGCCGCCTTGATATCATCTTTGATTTGAAACCGGAATAAAAAGCTATGCCTGTGGGAACTTTTTCCAGTATCGTCAAAAGTTGCAATATTTATAATTTTTAGTGATAATGAGTCGGAAAAACAGAAAAAATAGAAATACTATTAAATAAATAAAGGATGGGTATATGGATAAAATTGAAGATGCGTTGCATCAGGCTTATGCCGGAGAATCCAAAGCAGCTCTGAGGCTCAAAGTTTACGCACAAAAGGCTGAAGACGAAGGCTATAAACAAATGGCCCGTCTTTTCCGCGTTATTTCTTTTTCGGAAGAAATTCACGGCGCGAGAGCTTTAAGGGTACTTCGGGAAGTCAAAGGCACGGAAGAAAATCTGGCCGCGAGTTTTGAATCGGAAAAGAAAGTTGCCGAAGTTGCTTATGATCAATTTGTTAAGCTGGCGGAAGAAGCGGGCAATAAAGAAGCTGTGCTGCATTTCAGCCAGAGCCGCGATGTGGAAGAAACTCACGCCAAGCTTTATAAAGAGGCCATGTCGCACTTTATGGAAGAAAGAGAAACCACTTACTATGTCTGTAATGTTTGCGGTTATGTCTCCGATGGCACTTTACCGGATGAATGTCCTGTTTGCGGCGCCAAGGCTAAACAATTTATGACATTCGATAAGTGACAGAATGGGGCTGTTGACCGGGAGCGCATTCCCGCAAGGAGGCGCAATTATAAATAGTCATCTTCCTTGCCGGAAAAAGCCGGAGGCTTTACAAAACGCTCATCTGCTGTGTTGCGCTGCAAACCGGACCGCTCAACGTATGTAAATATACGCCTCGCGATTCAGTTTTTTGCGCGCCTTGCATCTGAACATTTTTGAACAGCCCCAAACAGGTATTTTTATACAACCACGATGTCATATTGATAATATTTGAGAGAAATAGGAAATAGTGCTAGAGCCAGATAAAAAGGCAATGGAATAATGGAATGAGGTGAAAATATGCGCATTTATTGCAGGATATTATTTGCTTTATTGGTTTTTAGTTTTTTATTGCCCGGCAGTGCAATTTGTGAAGAAAAGCCCCTCTGGGAATTAGGCGTAGGTTTGGGACTGCTCCAGATGCCGGATTACCGGGGCTCGGACGAAAACAGGTTGTACTTGCTTCCATATCCTTATGTCATTTATCGCGGCGACATTTTAAAAGTGGAAGAGCAGAGCGTTTCCGGACAGATTTTTAAAACGGATCGGATTTTGCTGGATTTTAGCGGTTATGGTGCTGTGCCGGTAAGGAGTTCCGATAACACGGCCCGCGCCGGGATGCCGGATCTTGACGCGACTTTTGAATTAGGACCGGCTTTGAAAATTATACTTTGGAATAGCAAACCGGATAAATATAAATTAGATTTGTCGTTGCCTGTGCGGGCTCTTTTTTCAACGAATTTTCATTCTGTGAGCCGCGAGGGTTGGGTCTTCAGCCCGCGAATTAATTTTATGAAAGATGATTTAATCCCTGGAACCGGATTAAATCTGGGAATATCCGCAGGGCCGATGTTCGCAGACAGCGGTTATAATGCTTATTTCTACACGGTGGAACCGGCTTACGCGACAGCAGAGCGTCCCGCGTATTCCGCCGGTGGCGGATACAGCGGCTCAACGCTTACTGTTGGTTTAGGCAAGGAATATAAACAATTTGTTTTTAACGCTTTCTTAAGCACTGATTTCCTGCAGGGAGCGGTTTTTGAAGACAGTCCCCTGGTGAAAAGAGAAACATCCTTTATGAGCGGTGTAAGTGTTTCCTGGATTTTCTTTAAATCAGCGAAAACTGTTAATGTGGAAAAATATAATTAATATCACTAAAGAGCGAGTAATAAATAAGGAATATTGATTGGGAGTGGAATTTAAGGGAAATTATATGCTGGTTATTATAACAAGATGGCTGATAATCACGGTGGCAATTCTGCTTGCCTCGCAGTTTGTGCCCGGTATCAGAGTGGATACACTTTCAACGGCAGTCATTGCCGCCTGCGTTTTAGGCCTTATTAATATTTTTGTAAGACCTGTTTTAGTATTTCTGACTCTGCCCCTGAGTGTATTAACTCTGGGATTATTTTATTTCTTTATCAACGCGTTATTGCTCATGCTTGTCGCACATATTGTGCCGGGATTTAAAATAGAGAATTTTTTCTCCGCTTTTTTAGGGTCGCTGGTTATAAGCTTTGTCAGCTGGCTGGCCAATTCTTTTATTTCCCATCATAAAATAGATAAGCCGGACAAACCCGATTATGTCGATCTGGAAAAGGGAGACGATGGAAAATGGCGGTAGAGGCAACGCTCGATTTGACTCCGGCGATGAAACAGTATGTGAAAATTAAAGAAAAATACCCCGACTGTATTTTGTTTTACCGAATGGGTGATTTCTATGAGATGTTTTTTGAAGACGCGGTGATGGCCGCTCCTGTTTTGGAAATCACTCTTACCTCACGCAACAAAGGCAAAGAAGACAGCGTGCCGCTTTGCGGTTTCCCGTACCACGCCGCTTCCGCATACATTACTAAACTTGTGGAAAAGGGTTTTAAAGTGGCGATATGCGAGCAGGTTGAGGACCCCAAAAAAGCAAAGGGAATTGTCAAAAGAGAAGTTATCCGGGTTATCACCCCCGGACTTGTTCTGGATGAGGAAAATCTTGCCTCCGGCGAAAATAATTATCTGGCCTGCCTAAGCGCCTGTAAAGATACGCTCGGTTTGGCTTTTCTGGATATTTCCACGGGCGAGTTTCAAATCAGCGAGTTTTCCGACCGCGAATTTTTCTTAATAGCTATTGCCGGACTGGATTTTAAGGAATTAATCCTGCCGCGTGATTTTCCCGACAAGCGATTGCTCAAAACACTGGAAATGCAAATGCCGGAGCTTCGGATTAATTATCTGGAAGAGGATTGTTTTCAATCGGAATATGCTCAAGCCTTGCTGAATCAGAATTTCACCCCCGAAGTTCTGGACGCCTCGAAGATAAAAGAACATCCGGCAGCCATGATCGCTTCATGCGCGATTTTGAGTTATGTCAACCA
>JBEKUA010000204.1:0-3223 GCA_049515495.1 Smithella sp.
TCACCGACCGTGCTGTGGATGTTCATATTCGCCGCCTGCGCAGCCAGATTGAAAAAGATGTGGAAAACCCTCGTTATATTTTGACAATTCGGGGATTCGGTTATAAATTTGCCGAAATAAAATGAGGCACCTTATCCTTAAATGATGTTTAGTTCATCTGTTGGCAGGTCATTATTTCAGAGTTGTGAACATTTTCAACGAAGTGAAAGATTATTATCTAATCATAAAAAATGGCACAAACTTTCTAAGTAGTTGAGTTTCGAAAAATAACTCCCCGGAAAATCATTTCCCCAAGTAAATCTTATTTTTATGTGTATTCAAATCTTATCTAGTCCTTCATCATAATGAAACATTGAAAAGTTATTATCTTCCCGCAAAGCTAAAGGAATATATTGGGAGGAAATATTATTTGAGTAAAATCAACACAGCCGCATTTAATTATACGGCAAGGCTGGATCATATTGTTCCCAAATCTATTAAAGAGATAGCGGAACTGATCGGCGTTAAATATGATTATCTTGGTTTAAATGCCGCGTCACTTCCTTTTGCTCCTTCCGATACTACCGCGGGCAGTGAATCGGAAATGCAAACGGTAGTAGTGGGCAGCAGGGACAATGTTGACCTACCCATTTTCATAGAACAATCCAACTATTTTGCCAACACCAAACGGCGGGCAAAGTCCGGAGATACGTCCAGAAAAGTAATGACTGACCTGGAAAAATACTTGAATACGAACACTGAAGGTGTCTGGGAAAACAGCCAGGTTCGTTTTCCCCGGTATAAGATGGGAAAACTTGCCGAGAATATTTTTCAACAGGATATTCTGGCGGACAAAAAAAATCCGTCTGCCGGCCTTAGATCGGATTTAAACAAATTCATTTTTCAGAAAAACGATCTTGAATATATCCGGATTCCGATCAGCTATCTCCTGAAGCTGGCTCTGGCAGAGATAATTGATCCGCAGCAAAAGGTACATCCTCTAATCAGCAAGACCGGATTGAATATCATGCAATATTTTTTAAATGATAATACATCTCCGGAAACTTCATCTTTTTATGTTGCTTCCATGCAGTCGGAGGCTGGTATGGGGCGTGTAGCAGCCAAGGAGACGGCTGTCCGCTTTTTATTAAGCCAGTTGCTGATCATGTATGCCAATCAAAAATACGCGTTGGAAGAAACCGGACAAAAGGCAATGATATTTTCCTCGCCGCACCCCCCTATGAGGCAGAAAATTTTAAGTAATTGTGTTTCTGACGCCTTTTATCGGGAATTGTTTATGAACCCCTGCCTTTCCGGATGGGATAAAGGAGAAGAAAAGCATGAATACATGCATCTGTGTCACCGTGTTTTGAGCCGCAGCCAGTTCAACGCTGTTTTGAAACTCAGGGAAGCGGGAATCATAACCAGTAATCTGGTATCGCTGCCTAATTTATCCAATATATGCCTCGCCAATAACGGGACACATGTAAGTTTGGGAAGCCGGAAAATAAGCGGTCTGCTGCGGGATCCTTCATCTGGATTTTCTGTAAAAGATGAAAAAAATATAGGTGATCTGGTCGTTAAAATTGTCGAGCATTTTCTGCCGCTTTTTGTAGGCACATACAGCGCTGCGCCTTATCGTATGGATTTTTCCGATTTTCATCCGGAGAAAGCCCTGGGCTTTCTCCCGCATGAGTTAGACTATACTCATTTACGAATGCTCTGGCGGCGATGGCAGAAAAAAGCCAACTTGAACATGTTAGGCAAATCCATCACTCCTTTCGGCCCCAAATGGATAGATAACTTAATCAGTGTGGTTTTAAGATTAAAAGGAGATTTTATTCCCGACTTCCGGCTGATTGATTACCTGATAGTCTTAATGAGCACGGACAGGAGTCCTGCCTTAAACGGCGAGTTGTATAACAGCCAGCCTTTAAAAGAAGACCTTGCCGATCTTGGGGTGTTTGACACGCAGATGTCGCTTTATCTTCTCGAGAAGCTTCGCGAGTATAAAATTATGGGCTTTTCCGGTTTTGAAGGGCGTCATTACAGTCTGTTTGAACGTTTTACCGAGGATATGGGGCAGGCTGTAACCATGCAGAATCTTCTCTATCTATTAGCATTTAAATATATTTTCTCGGGTCAGATAAGTCATGAGAATATTCCGGATGATCCTTCCGTTGAAAGCGAGAGAAGGCAGATAATTTTCGGTTCGGCTATAGGCATTCCGACTTTCTTTGTGCATAACAAAACCGGCAATACCTTAATAAAAAAGATTATAGGCAAGACAAATCGCGTGCGCGCAAGTCATCGCTATCCGGGATACGTTCGCATTTACAACATCGAATACAGGCAGGCGCTTTTGAAAATTCTGCGTGAAGATGCCGCGGATCTCATTGAAATGCTGTCAATGAGAGAGAGCATTGACGAGCTTGAATTCCGTCTCAACGAGCCGGAACTTTATTCTGCTTGCGGCAGGCTGACGAGGGGCATTCTTAACACAGCAAACGCTAGGTCGCCACTGGATTTGACAGCAGATAAGTTTAATCATGCGGCAGAGAAATATTACCGGACGGATCTCCGCATTCGGCATATTCGGGAAGCATTTGCACTGCTTGGCGAAGATATGATCAAGCTGGATCATAAATCCGATGGCTTTCGACACGACATCAGAAGTTTGCTCCATACCGTTTTAAAAGAAACGAATATAACAAAATTTATAAATCAGGCCGAACTGGAAATCATTGCAGAAACCGCGTCCAAAGAGACACTGGAAAAACTGGCCGGTATTATTTTAGTGCATATCTATTATAAGGCTGAACTTAACCATAAATCTCAAGACATTAATAACCGGGAAAGAAACTATGCAGCATAATTATATCGAGCGGGATACCCGCCAAATAAAAAAAGAACAATTTTACGGCGATCAGGCTGTACAATTTCTATATGCCGATATCCGGGAGCGATCTTCCTGGCTCTTTCGGCAATTGACAAGCGCCAGAGTTTCGCGTGTGCTTAGTTATATGAACTATGATGGAATCCTTGCCGCAAGAATGAAGCATTATCTTGGTATACACAAACAATTAAGTATTGAACCGCAAGAATGCCTGGATGCACCGGAGCGTTTGGATTCTCTAAGAAAAATTTTTGAACGAAAAATTCGTTATTGGGAATGCCGTCCCATGCCCAATGATCCGTGCGCTATTATATCACCAGCCGATTCCCGGATGCTGATATAATAGCG
>JBEKUA010000205.1:0-3220 GCA_049515495.1 Smithella sp.
CGCCTGACAACACTTATCAACGAAATGACCCGAAGAAATTGCCGTTATGGTCTGGAAACCATATGCGGCGTAGGCGGTCAGGGCATCTGCATGATCGTGGAAAGAAAATAGTTTGAGGAAAAAATCGGGAGGACTTTCAATATGGATTTCGCATTAACCGAAGAACAAAAAATACTTCAGGATATGGCAAAGAATTTTGCCGAAAATGAAATTAGACCCCATGTGGAAGAAGATGAAAAAAACCACTATTGGCGCAGGGAAATATTCGATAAAATGGCGGAACTGGGTTTCTTCGGTTTCTGCATCGATGAGAAATACGGCGGGAACTGCATGGGCTTTATGGAAGGAACTCTGGTCATCGAGCAAATCGCCAAAGTTCATACTTCCTGGCGCATGGCTTTCAACATGCAATGCTGGGGCCCTGCCCTGACCATTCAAAAATTCGGAACAGAAGAACAAAAACAGCACTACATTCCGAAATTCGTCAGCGGCGAATATATCGGCAGTTTCGCGATGACGGAAGCTGATGTCGGGTCCGATGTCGCCGGCATGAAGTGTCTGGCTGAAGACAGGGGAGATCATTATCTCCTCAATGGAAATAAGATGTGGATAACCAACGGAACCGTTTCCAATCATGGCTTATTATATGTAAAGACGAATAAGGAAGCAGGAGCAAATGGCATAACCTGTTTTATCATGGATTACAGCCTCCCGGGAATCACCCGTAAAAAGATTCATGAAAAGGTGGGACTGCTGGCTTCCGATACGGCGGAAATAACTTTTGAAGATGTGAAGGTGCCGAAAAAACTTGTTCTGGGAACCGTCAACAAAGGATTCCAAATGTGCATGACTCAGTTGAATTCCACGCGTCTCGGTTGTTCGGCAGGCGCGCTGGGGCTTTCCGGGGCTATTCTGGAGGCTTCAATAAAATACGCGAATGAAAGATCTCAGTTTGGACAAAAGATCGGCAAATTCCAGTTGATTCAACAACAGATCGCGGAAATGAAAATGGGACATGAAGCAACGGCTGCTCTTGTCTACAGGGCCGCATGGTTGAAAGATAAAGGCCTTCCCAATGTGATGGAAACATCGATGTCCAAACTTTACGGAGCCAAAGAAGTGGTGCACGCCGCCAATGAATGCATGAAACTTTTCGGTTCATTCGGCTACTCCGACGAATATCCCTGCGGCCGCTTCCTGCGGGATTCAAAACAATTCGAAACTCTGGAAGGAACTTCCAATATGCATACAATGATCGTGGCTAATGCCGCGCTCGGTTTCACCGTCAACAGGGTATAAAATTATTTTAAACACAGCGCAAATTTGCAGCGGTAAAATAAAATGAACATACATGAATATCAGGCCAAAGAGATTCTTAAGGCATACGGTATTTCGGTGCCGAACGGACGAATGGTGAAAACCATCCGGCAAACACAGGAGGCCGTTGAGGAATTCGGTCGTCTTTGTGTACTCAAAGCGCAGATTTACGCGGGCGGGCGCGGGAAGGCCGGAGGGGTAAGAAAAGTGAATGGCTCTTTGCATGCCAGCCAGGCAGCTGGAGATCTCCTGAAAAATAAGTTGGTGACTGTTCAGACCGGAAACAATGGTCTGGCCGTCAAGTTTCTTCTTGTTGAAGAAATAATTGAAATCGAAAAGGAGTTTTATCTTTCCATTACTCTGGACAGACGAACATCGCGCTATTGCCTTATCGCTTCTGCCGAGGGAGGAATGGATATTGAAGAAATAGCACGCGTGTCACCCGAAAATATTCATACTCTTTATATCGACCCTTTCATTGGAGTGCGATCCTATCACGCTCGCGGAATTGCAATTCTCCTGGGACTAAAAGGCAAAATTGTCGAAGATTGCGTCAAATTAATTCAAAACCTGTATAAAATCGTTTTAGAAAAAGATTGCTCATCCATTGAGATTAATCCTCTTGCCATCAACAAGGCCGGTAAATTGATCGCGATGGACTGCAAAATTAATTTTGACGATAACGCTCTCTTCCGGCATCCGGAATATGAAAAAATGATCGATGTTTCCCAATTGGAGCCTATGGAAATTCAGGCTAAAAAACTTGACCTCGCCTATATTAAATTAAATGGAAACATAGGATGTATGGTGAATGGCGCCGGCCTGGCCATGGCTACACTGGATGTTTTGAAGGAATATGGAGGCGAACCTGCCAACTTCCTTGATGTCGGCGGCGGAGCCAGTAGAGAAAAAGTGGCCGAAGCTTTCAGAATTATTTTAAAGGACAGAAATGTAAAAGGAATATTTGTCAACATATTCGGCGGCATTATGCGCTGTGACATAATCGCGCAAGGCATTATTGACGCCACAACGGGTATCGCTGCTTGTAATCTTCCCATCGTGGTGAGGATGGATGGCAGCCGCCTTGTCGAAGGAAAAAACCTTCTTTCCCAATCGGGACTTAAAATCGAAACGGTTGATAATCTCGGAGACGGCGCAGCTAAAATTGTGCAGAGGGTGATTAAAAAACGCAAAGTCATCGCCCATTGAGAAATAACTAAAAGCCAACGGATAAAAACATGGCCATTTTGATCAACAGTGCTTCTAGAATAATTGTTCAAGGCATCACCGGCAAAAGCGGACTTCTTCACGCCTGGCAATGCCGTGATTACGGAAGCAATATTGTCGGAGGAGTCACTCCGGGAAAGGGCGGCGCTACCATCGAAGGATTTCCCGTATTCGATACCCTTAAAGAAGCCATTTATGCAAAAGGCGCCACCGTTTCGATGATTTTAGTTCCCGCTCCATTGGCGGCAGAGGCGATTCTGGAAGCGGCAGAAGGCGGAATTGAACTGGCCGTTTGTATAACCGAGGGCATTCCTATCCGCGATATGGTCGTTGTAAAAAGATATCTTCAGGACAGCAAAATGAAGCTTGTCGGCCCGAATTGTCCGGGAGTCATTACTCCCGGACAATGTAAAGTGGGAATCATGCCCGGCGCGATTCATAAAAAAGGAAACATCGGTGTTGTCTCGCGCAGCGGCACGCTTACCTATGAGGCTGTCAAACAATTAACAGATGCCCAACTTGGCCAGTCTACCTGCGTGGGCATCGGCGGCGATCCGATCATCGGCTTGAGCTTCATTGATGTCCTGAAACTTTTCAATGAGGATCCGGAAACAAAAGCCGTTTTTATGATCGGCGAAATCGGCGGCGATGCCGAAGAAACAGCAGCCGATTGGAT
>JBEKUA010000206.1:0-3220 GCA_049515495.1 Smithella sp.
TACCTTTGCCATCGGTAACAATGATATAATCTATATCCGGCTGCTGTGCTGTTTCCATCAACAGTTTTTGCAGTCCGAAATTTCCTGTTTTCATGCTTAGTGGACTGCGCAAACCGGCTTCAAATGACCGGATTAATGTAGCGCCTTTCTCCACCATAAGCTCAACGGCCTGTTCCTTTTGACGCTGAAAATGCGCGAATGTCATCACTGCTGCAATAACAGCCACAACAGCAATTGCGCCAATCACTATCCAAACAGAAATTTTGAACCAAATTCTTTTTTTAGCTTTTAGCACTATATTTGCATCTCCACTATTATATGGATACTTTGTACCCGGATGAATACCATCAATTGGGCACATATTATCCACTCAACTGTAATAAAAAACAAATGGTATTTTGCATATTCATAATTTATTATTTAATAACAAACTGTTATATCTGTTACACCTTATTGGCATAAACATTGCTCAATAACATGGTAACAGAGATTTAGATAATCTCTGTTACCGGGAAATTGATTATGAAAAAGCTTAAATTGATGTTATTTAGTATGTTAATGGGATTGTTATTGGGTCGCTACTATTCCATATTCACGGGAAAGTTGCTGCCCGAATATATACGGACTGCATATTTATCCTTTAAATTCAGCAATTTTTCAAACAACAAAGCGGATATAATAACCGCGGAAGAAAAATTACAATAAAACGTACATTATGTAATGGAGAATAATTATGAAAAAATTAATATTAACAACGGCCATTGTTATAAGCATACTATTTGCGGTAACGGCCTTTGCTTTTGGTCCCAATGAGGGAAGTCGTGCTTGTGACGAAAAGGGTTCAGGCTATCATCATGATGCAATCTGGAAAAAATTGAATCTAACTGACGAACAAAAGGCCAAAATCGAAGGCATACGAACATCAGCGAGAAAAGAAATAAGACCCATCAGGGAAAAGATGTTTGATAAATCAGTGGAACTGCGCCGTTTATGGCTGCAGGTTAATCCTGATAAGGATAAAATCACAGCCGCTCAAAAAGAAATGCGTAAATTACGCGACTTAATGGATGATAAAGTAACGGCGATGAGACTGGAAATTCGCAAGGTTCTCACGCCGGAACAAAATGAAAAACTGGCTAATTCCCACTGGGACAGAGGTCCGGGATTTGGTCCGCGCGGCGGCAATAGAGGTCAGAGAGCTTCTTGTCCCGGAGGTGATTTCTAAGAACCCCTTCCTAAGTATCACCTCCTTTATAAAAACAGGGGAGCTTATGTTCCCCTGTTTTTTCATTTACTAAAAAATGCAAATCAGTAAATTTTTCCTCCCGCAATTAAACATTTAAATAATTATCATTTATTCCGGCCTTGCATTTTTATTCCAACCTTGCTATCAAAATCCGGCAATAAAAATCAGACCGGCATAAAACATATTTGGTTAAGTTTGAAATAAGCGATAATAATTATGAACAATTATATTTTTGCTTTTGTTTTTGTTCTGGCGACAATGGTAATCCTCAGCGTTATTTACACGATGTGGCGCGTTAGCAGAGACGAACAGAAACTCATCAGCATCATCCACGGATCGCCTATTCCCACTTTCGTGATATCCAGAGATCATAAAGTAATTTACTGGAACAGGGCCCTGCAGGCGTTGAGCAACATCAAACCCAGCGAAGTTCTCGGCACCAACCAGCAATGGCGCGCGTTTTACAATACGGAACGTCTGTGTCTGGCTGATTTGATTCTGGATGGCAAAACTGCCCAGATTCTTGAATTATATCCCGAGAAATGGAGGAAATCAAAACTTCTGGATGACGCTTATGAAGTAACGCAGTTTTTTCCTGATATGGGCGAGAAGGGGAAATGGTTTCGTATCACATCGGCAGGTCTTAGAGATTCCGGTGGAAATTTATTCGGAGCGATGGAAACCCTCGAAGACATCACCGAACAAAAAGCGGCGCAGGAAGAGCTTCTCCAGCGAACCAAACTGGAATCACTCGGAACTTTCGCAGGGGGAGTGGCCAAAGATTTCGACAGCCTGCTCACCGCGATCCTGCGTAATGTTTTTCTGGCCAAGATATCCGCCAGTGATGAAGATAAATTTCTGGAGAATGGTCTGGCAGTGGCGGAACGTGCAGGCCTGCAAGCCAAGGAACTTGCTCATCGTCTTATTACATTTGCTAAGGGCGGCTATCCGGTTCGCAAGTTGGAAAACCTCGGGCCTATTTTAAGGAATGCCGCCGAAAATGTTTTCAAGGGTTCCGGCATTACCTGTAATATCGCCATAGCCCAAGACCTGTGGCCCTGCGAAATTGATGCCGCTCAGATAAGGCAGGTAGTTGATAATGTTTTGATTAATGCCAAAGAAGCAATGCCCGACGGCGGCATTGTGGACCTTATCGCCGAAAATACGACAACCGGAACAAATATAAGATCTCTGGGACAAGGCAATTACGTGCGGATTATCATTAAAGACCACGGAATAGGAATTTCACGGGAAAATCTTTCCCGGATATTTGATCCTTATTTTACAACAAAAAAGACTAAGGGGCATGGCGGCATCGGACTGGGGCTGGCCATTAGCGATTCCATAATCAAATACCATAATGGATTAATTTCTGTCGAATCAGTTGTAAATTCCGGAACATCATTTTCCATCTATCTGGCCGCAAAAATGAAAAACGGCACATGATCCGGACAATTTTATATTGTATCCATTAAATCAAATCACCACTCAAACAAATACATCAAATGAGTGTCTAATCCGACGCCTTGTTTTTTAACTCGTTTAATTTGTTAAGCGCTTCCAGAGGAGACATGGAATGAATATCGATGTTTTTTAGTTCGGCGATAATTTCCTTATCTTTATTTTCCAGGGCAATCGCGCTTTCTTTTCTCGTGAAAAGATTCAATTGAGGATTTAAGCTTTTTGAGTCACGGGTTCCCCGGACAATACGGGGCATGCCGACTTCGTCAAATTCTCCTTTTTCCAGATTACGCAATATTTCTTTGGCGCGGGCGATAACTTCCTTCGGTACGCCGGCAATGCGCGCTACTTCGATGCCATAACTGCGGCTGGCGCCGCCTTCCATTATCTTGCGCAGAAAAATTATTTTTTCTCCCCATTCTTTCACCGCGATATTATAATTTTTTACTCCGCTTTTCGTTACCACCAAATCCGTCAGTTGATGATAATGAGTGGCAAACAAAGCGCGGATAC
>JBEKUA010000207.1:0-3217 GCA_049515495.1 Smithella sp.
AAAGTAAGCGCTGACGAGGCATATGCAATGGGATTGGCCAACAGAATAAGCATGAAAGGAAATGCGCTTAATGAAGCCGTTGCATTAGCGGAAAGAATAGCGCTTAACGGACCCCGTGCTGTGAGATCTTCATTATCTCTTATCAGGTAAAATTCGAATATCACTTCATCCGAATCGTTGAAGTTAGAATCTCTTCTCGCCGCCGAATTGATTTTTTCAGGCGAATGTTTTCATGGTGTGGGAGCCTTTCTCGAAAAAAGAGATCCTATCTTTCCTGATGTATAAGATGATAGATATTCAAATCAAAAGATGGGCAAGATCTAACAAAATATACTTTTTCGTTGATTTAGGCAAGAATAGTAGCTTTCATGTAAATTATCAAATAAAGAAAAGTTGAAAAGCAAATAAATTAATAAGCCGTTATGTTTTTGCACAGAAAATAATGTAATTATTATTTTATTCAGCTTCTGATTTTCAGGTCAGATTTTCAGTCACCGTTTTCGCAACACCAGGCTGCCAACGGAATATCCGGCGCCAAAGGAACAGATCACCCCTATATCACCCTTTTTCAAATCACCATTATAAAGATGAAAAGCGACAATTGATCCTGCGGATGCTGTGTTTCCGTAACTATCTAGGATAGTCGGTATCCTTTCTTCCTCGACATCTTCACCAAGGAGTTCTTTAATGACTCTATTGTTCATGTTGATATTTGCCTGATGAAGCCAGAACCGTTTAACGTCGTTCGGCTTTAAATCAAGGCTTGCCAGATGATCACTAATATGTTTTGCGGCAATCGGACTTACTTCCTTAAAGACAACACGCCCGGACTGATGAAAAAGCTTGTCGGCTCCGAAAGGATTCACATCTGTGGCATATGAAATATGTCCGAAATTGGAGCGGATATTATTTGAAAACCGGGTCAGCGCTTTTGTGCTCAGAATTTCGTAACTGTTCGGGCTGGTGCAGGTTTCAGATCGCTCCATTATTATGGCGGTACTGACATCGCCAAAAATGAAATGGCTGTCACGATCACAGAAATTTACCTGGGGAGTAACAAGCTCCGGATTAATAACTAAAACACACTTTGTCGAACCGGACTTTAAGCTGTCATAGGCCCTGTGGAGGCCGAATGTTGCAGCCGAACAAGCCACCAGCATATCAAATCCGAAACCATTAATCCCCAGTTCATTCTGTATTTCAATGGCAATGGCCGGATATGGCCGCTGAGTATAAGCACAGGCGACAATAACAGCATCAATATCGGCAGCTGTCTTACCGGCGGCAATCATTGCCTTCCGCGCGGCAAAAACGCCTATCTCCGCCTGGTTGCTTAATTCTTCATTTTTTCTTTCTGGAAACTTGGGACGCATGCGCCTGATATCTAAAATACCTTCCCTTGTATATACATGCCGTGCTTTTATTCCCGACGTTTTTTCAATGAATCTTGTGCTGGAAGGATATTTTTCCGCTATTGTACCGGCAGCTATATCCGCTGCATGATCAGAATTGAACTTTTCCGCATAGGCGTTATAGCTTTCCACCAGTTCCTCATTTGTTATAATATTCGACGGTGTCCAAATCCCCGAACCACTAATAACGATCTTTGGGGATGAATTTTTTGTCATATATATTCCTTTTCTAAAATAACCTGGCTGATTTTTCTGCGCATGGCATACCTGCCAACCCGCGAAAAAGCAACAGATATTACTTTTTGGAAAACAGGGTAGTGTCTTAACGTTATGGTTTCGGGACGGTAATTTATTACCGTCCTGACAATATTTTTATCTTGACTTTGAGCCGATGTTTACTCATAAGATGCTTCAAATATTTATGTTTTCGGGAAGATTAAGGTGAAATTAGAAGATGCGCACAGCAGGGATTGATATAGGTTCCATTACGGCGAAGACAGCGATTTTTGATAGCGGCAAACTTCTTGCGACAAAGATTATTTTTACAGGCTATAACGCAGAAATTGCCGGTATTAAGGTTTATGAGGAAGTTTTGGGAGAGGCAGGTATTGCTAAAAATTCCATAGAAAAAATTGTTTCCACCGGATACGGGCGCAACAGCGTGAACTTTGCCGACAGGTCTTATACGGAAATCATGTGTCATGCAACCGGAGCTCATTTTCTCAATCCGCATATTCGTTCCATTATTGATATCGGCGGGCAGGATAGCAAGGCCATTCTCCTCGACGATAAAGGCAAGGTAAAGAACTTTGTCATGAATGATAAATGCGCCGCCGGAACAGGACGCTTTCTGGAAGTTATGGCAAGGGCGATGGAAGTCAATCTGGATGACTTCGGAGCCATGTCGATAAAATCGAAACAGCCATCAAAAATAAGCAGTCTATGCACAGTATTTGCGGAATCGGAAGTTATTTCGCTGATCGCGAAGGGAGAACAAAGGCAGGATATTATTGCAGGAATTCATGAATCTATCGCCGCCAGGGTTTCATCTATGGTTGGCCGTGTCGGGTTGCGGGAACCGGTCATGATAACAGGAGGGGTAGCCAGGAATGTCGGGGTTATCCATGCCCTTGAAAAAAAATTGGGGATGAAAATCGAAGTGTCGCCCTATGCTCAGGTTAATGGTGCCATAGGCGCCGCCATTCTCGCAGCGTCATTATAGTCGTTACACGATTTTAAAGAGAAATATTTCATCGGAAAATGCCAACAGATCATGATTTTATGAAGATAGCGCTGGAAGAAGCGCAAGAAGCTTACTGCCGTGACGAAGTTCCTGTAGGAGCGGTATTGGTGCTCGAAGGCAATATTTTGGCGCGAGCGCATAACTCGCCGATTATGCGGAATGATCCTACGGCACATGCGGAGATACTGGCTTTGAGGCAGGCTGGAGAAAATTTTGGCAATTACCGGCTTACAGGCGCGGAGCTTTACGTTACGCTGGAACCATGTATTATGTGCGCGGGCGCTATTATTCAAGCCAGGATTTCGCGCGTGATTTTCGGGGCGCGCGATCCGAAATGCGGTGCAGTGGTGTCCTTATATAATATTTTGGCTGATAAAAGGCTGAATCATCAGGTGGAAATAACTGAAGGAATATTACCAGAAGAATGCGGGGAAATTATCAGTAGATTTTTTCAGCAAAAGAGGGTAACATCCCCACCGCTTCGGCGACTTGACTAAACGCGGAGAGGTACCGAAGTGGTCGTAACGGGATCGACTCGAAATCGATTTGGGGGCCACAAGCT
>JBEKUA010000208.1:0-3207 GCA_049515495.1 Smithella sp.
CATGAACAAATCGCCGTGGGCGAAATTGATCATGGTCAAAATGCCGTAGACCATGGTGTAACCAAGGGCAATCAAAGCGTAAATACTGCCCAGTTGCAAAGCATTGAGAATCTGTTGAAAAATATACGACATATTTTAGTTATAAATCCCCTTGTCATGTCGTCATACAAGACTGATCCGGCATACATGACAGGCATGAATGAAACTTTTATAAGGCTTTGGTAAAAAGCTTCAGAGGCAAGGCACGCGAGTCTCGAAGATTGCGACGTATAATTTCATACGTCGCAATGATGAGAGACGAAGCGTAACGCAGCATATGAGCTTTTTAACAAGCCTTAGCTTATGGTTTGGCGTTGGCAAACCACGTGAACTTCCCATCCTTTATTTTTAAAATAACGGCGCTCTTGATCGGGTCGCCGGATCCCTCTTTGAATTGCATGTTTCCGGTAACGCCTTCATATTGCGGAATTTTGGCCAACGCATCGCGCACAGCCTGACGGTCGTTTTTTCCGGCGATTTTGAGCGCCTGCCATAAAAGTCCGAACGAATCGTAAGTCAGAGCGGCCACGTCATCCGGCGTGTTGTTGTATTTTGTTTTGTAGTTCTCAATGAATTTTTTTGTGGCGTCGCTGGCTGAGTCGGCTGCGTAATGCGTACTGAAATAATAATCGTTACAGTCCTTACCGCAAAGTTTCACAAGCTCTTCGGATCCCCAGGAATCGGAGCCGATAAAGGGCACGGTGATGCCAAGCCGCTTGGCCTGCTGGATCTGCAGCGGCACTTCGCTGTAATAGTTGGGCAGGAATATGATGTCCGGCGCAGCCTGTTTGATTTTAGTTAACTGGGATGAAAAATCCTTATCATTAGTGGTGTAGGTTTCAAAAGCGACGATCTTGCCGCCGTTTTGTTCATAGACCTCTTTGAAATACTCGGCAATGCCCTTGTTATATTCGGACGCGACATCGTAAAGAACAGCCGCTTTTTTCAGCTTGAGATTTTCCAGCGTGAATTTCGCCAGCACGCGTCCCTGAAATGGATCGATAAAACAGGATCGAAAAACATATTTCTTGGAAGCTCCTGTTTTGGAATCCAGCGTGGCTTTAGGAGCGGTGGACCAGGGTGTGATAAGGACTACCTTGCCCGATTCAGCGATTTCAGCGGCAGGCAGAACGTAACGGCTGGCGTTGGGACCGACAATCGCAGTAACCTTTTGCTGCGTAATCAGCTTTTGCGCTGAGGATGCCGATTGATCGGCTTTCCCGGCGTTGTCCTCAATAATTAACTCTACCTTATATTTTTTTTCGCCCAACTGAATCCCGCCGGCATCGTTGATTTCCTGCACGGCCATTTCCGCCGCGTTTTTACAGGATGCTCCGACCGCAGGAACATCGCCGGTCAATTCTGCAATAAGACCTATCCTGACAGTATTAGAATCCATTTTACCGCACCCGCAAATGACTAGCGAAAGAACCATCAGAAGGAGAATAAATATTGCCGATTTTTTCATGGAATGTCTCCTGCTTTTTTCGTTATTTTGGTCACAGTTTATAAGGTAAGGTTATGATGTTGTCAATATTAATATTAGAGAATTAACGCAAAAATACTTGAGCGTAATCTTCTGTCATGATATTAGTTCCATGTCATTTACGAAAGGCGGCGCTTAATTTGAAGATCGCTACTTACAATGTAAATTCCATCCGTTCCCGTATGCATATTGTTTTGCCCTGGCTGCAGGAAAACAGTCCCGATTATTTCTGTATGCAGGAAACAAAGGTCGCTGACGCCGGCTTTCCCGCGGCCGAATTTGAAGCTTTAGGCTATCATGTGGTTTTCAAAGGCGACAAGCAATACAAAGGCGTAGCTATAGCCTCAAAGCTCAAACCGCAAAAAATAACATTTGGTTTTGACAGTGAACCGGCCGATTCCGATCGTTTGATAATCGCGGCATACAAGGATCTGACAATAATTAATACCTATGTTCCGCAGGGTCAGGAAATAGAGAGTCCGCAGTTTGCATACAAACTGGAATGGTTCGCGCGTTTTAAAAAATATCTGCAGAAGCATTTTCAACCGGAAAATGAAATAATCTGGTGCGGTGATCTTAACGTAGCTCCGGAAGACATAGATGTTCACGATCCCAAAAGAATATTGGGACACGTTTGTTTTAATCCGAAAATCTGGAAAGCATATGAAGATACTAAATCATGGGGCTTCACCGATATATTTCGCAAACATCATCCGGGTGTTGCCGGTCAATATACTTTTTTTGATTATCGTATCAAAGATTCAGTGAACCGAAAGTTGGGCTGGCGGGTTGATCATATGCTGGCGACAAAATTGCTTGCCGCGAAATCCAAAAGCTGTACTATTGATTTAGCATCACGACTTGCTCCAAAACCGTCCGACCATCTAATCGTTTACGCACAGTGGTAAAGGTGAAAGAAATGCATAATAAAGAAGATGTTGAAGGCATTAACACGAAAATTGCCGCCGGTTTCGAAAATATTGAAAAAAAATTGGCGGAGGCCAAAAATATTGCCGAACTCTTTGAAATTCTTTTCGCGGGAATAGAAAAGGAGTTTCAAGTTCCTTTTGTCTGGCTTACCTTGAAAAATACTCCCACTGCCGCGCCTGTCATAGAGGCAATAAAATCTTCGGATATTTTAAAAGACAGGCTTAATGTAATAAAGCCGGAATTATTTAACGAAATTATTCCTTCAGGTTTGAAACCGGTTTTAGTGAATAAGAATTTAAATCAGTATTATAAATTGTTGCCTGCAAATAGAAAATATTTTGTCAAATCACTGGCCATAGTGCCTTTTAAAATGAATAACGAAATTGTTGGAAGCTGGAATAATGGCGATGCCCGCCTCAATCGTTACACCCCGGATATGCAAACCAATCTTTTACAGAAGCTGGCCCAGTCAGTATCTGTTCGTTTAAATGAACTCGTTTAGGTAATAATATTTATTCAATTTACATTGCGTATTATAAGAAGAACCCCGTAGGAGAGTACGGGGTTCTGAAGGTTGTAGCTCAGAGAAGGGAAAAAGGGGTTAAAGGGGGTTAATTAATTAAATTTTTGAGAGCATCAACCACTGGTGTTGTAAAAATAGACACAAGAACAGTATAAAGGGCAAATGACCCTATAGCTTCACTCATATATAGCTTACTATATTTTCTTTTTAGAGAAACGATAATCAACCC
>JBEKUA010000209.1:0-3207 GCA_049515495.1 Smithella sp.
TAGCCTTTCTGATTCTCAGGCTTGTTTCGTCATTGCCCCAAACGGAAATATGCAGTTTATAGCCTACTGATGAAGAAATTTTTTTAAAACCGTTGGTGGCAATACTGCCCAGCGGCATTTCCTGATAGCATACATACAGAAGCTCCGGCACCAAAGAAGGCTCCGCTCCCGCCAGAACGACGTAAGTGATGCCTCGTGCTTTTTCGGCCTGCATAAGCTCGCGCCACGCCTGGATATCGCTAATCTCACGCGCAAACTGTTTTTCTCCTTCAAAATAATAACAGCCGTCACAGCGAATATTGCAACGATTGGACATGTCATAAGTTGATTCCCGCAGGAAAAAATATTTTCTCACCTTTTCCCAGCGCGCTTTGACTTCCGGATGAGACAGGAGTTCGGAAAATCCCGGTTTGACTGATTTCAGAGCTGCTTTATCACTAATAGGCATAGACCTTTTATCTTCAATCAATTATTTTTTCTCGACGAGTTTTTCTTCAATGTAACCGGCGATAAGGCGAATAGTTTTCAGCTTGGGATAATCATCTTCGTCTATAGCAATCTTGTACTCATCCTGCAGCACTAATGCAATAGTAGCCAGATCCATGCTGTCAATGCCCAGTTCATCCACCAAATCCATATCCGGATTAAATGTATCCGCGGTGACGTCTTCTAATTTAAGTTCCTCAATAATTATTTCGGCCACGTGCCGTATAATGCCTTTGGTATCCTGATTATCAGGCATCACTACCCCTCCTTCTATGCTTATTTATATTTATCTATTTATCTTTCTTGCATGAATTGAACCGCTGCACACAATATTTCCCTGACTTACCACTTTAAAAGAAAACAAAACTTCTTCACCTTTTTCTTCACTGGTTATGCTTACCAAAAGAGTTTCTTCCGGCCGTACCGGCTGATTGAATCTCACTCTTTTGAGCGCCTTTAACTGAACCTGTTCCCCTTTTTTCAATGTGTCCCGGATAATTGCCTGTCCGACTATATAAACTATAGCTATTCCGGGAAGAATCGGCTCGCCGGGGAAATGGCCTAAAAACCAGGGAGAATCAGCCGGCACATCCGCCAATGCTTCAATATAATTATCATTAGATACTTTTATCTCTTTTAATAAACTCCATTGACTTTCCAACAAATATACTCCATTGGCTCATGTCAAAGTTTAATTAATACCAAAAAATAATAATTCATATCATTGATTGTTTTTTCAATCAAAATTTTTTTATAACGTCAATATTTAATTTATTCGTGAAATCCCGTTTATCCATAGCGAAGTGTAGGAAATTTGACAAGTTGAACAACCCCGCAAAAATGATGATAACAAAACCAATTTTTCAAATCAACCAAAAAGAAGTTTTTTACCTGAATTATATCAGTAACTTTTCTGGGAAATAACGTGATTTTAACTTCCGGTTATCATCGTGTTTCTGCTGCTATCGATGACGCCCTGTTATTTACATTGACAAGATAATTTGATTTGTTTACTAAGTTCAGGTCATTAGAAATCTAAAAATCGTTTCAAATAATTACAAAGTTTTTCAGGTCAAAACATCTGAAGAGTTTTTTAAACAGTTCAGAGCGGGAAAAAAAACGATATTTCAAGACTATTTACACTCGTAAAAGGAGACCACCATGAAGGATCTAAAGAACAAGGTCGCAGGAATTACCGGCGCTGCATCCGGCATCGGAAGGGCGCTTGCGCTTAATCTGGCTGATGAAGGCTGCCACGTGGCAATATCCGATCTTAACGAGTCTGGTCTTAAGGAAACCGCTGATATGGTGCGCTTGCGAAGCAAAAATGTGCGGGTTACCACCCACATTGTAAACGTATCAGACCGCGAGCAGGTCAAGCGCTATGCAAACGAGGTGGTCAAAACCCACGGCGCTGTTCATATCATCATCAATAATGCGGGGGTCGCCATCATGGAAACACTGGATGATGTGACCTATGAGGATTTTGAATGGCTCATGGGTATCAATTTGTGGGGCGTGATCTATGGATGCAAGGAGTTCCTCCCGTACCTTAAGCAGCAAGACTCCGCCCACATCGTCAATATCAGCAGCGTTAACGGCATCTTCACCAATCCGAATAACGGACCCTACTGCACGGCAAAGTTTGCTGTTCGGGGATTCACCGAAACGCTGGCACAGGAACTCTCTGATACCCGCGTTAAAGTCTCTTGCGTACACCCTGGTGGGATTAAGACGAACATTGCCAACAACGCCAAATTCTACAAGGCCTCGGACCCCTCCCTTGCGAGAGAAGGAAGCCTTGCAATTTTCAACCGGATCATGGCAAAAACAACAGCAGACAAGGCGGCTCAACTTATCATCGCCGGAATTAAAAAGGACAAAGCGCGCATCATGGTCGGACCCGATGCCTACGTGTTTGACTGGCTCAAGCGATTATTCCCTGTTGGGTTTCAGAAACTCTCCGGCCGTAAGGTTGCCCCTGGATGGATGAAAAAGAGGGCAGGACTTAAGCCTTAAGTAATTGGGCAAATCAGGAACGGCTTTCTTTAATTAATGTTCCTTCCTATTAAAGTGGAAAGGGGAACGATTTTCAGGCCCCTGATAATAAGCCCTTGCAATACACTTTCAATTTCCGACAATATAATGGCATTGTCTTTTTCACTGCGCGACGGCACATCATGCAGCAAAATAATATCGTCGGCTTTTACTTTTTTAAGTATTCTGGAACCAAGATTTTTAATACGGCGATTACCGGCATCAAAAGCTCGGCAGTTGAAAGTTACACAAAACATTCCCAGTTTATCCATAACAAGAGGCAGTTTGGGACTGATTATTCCTACAGGAGGACGAAAGGCCAGAGCATTTACACCCCTTTTTTCTAAAACTTCCTGAGTCCGGAATATTTCCTGATAGAGATAATTATAACTCCCCAGCATCAAGAAAGGATTATGGCTGAACGAATGATTGCCGATGGCGTGGCCGCGGGCGATTATTTCCCCGATTATTTCCGGATGCTTCAAGGCATTGGCACCGGAAACAAAAAAAGTCGCCCCTACCGAATACTTGTCCAGCAATTCCAGTATTTGTTGTGTTGTCGGTTGGGCCGGACCATCATCAAAAGTCAGCGCGACCATATTCTTACCGGTATTGCCGCGACTGATTACGGGAAGGAAAAAATTGCTTCGCGGGAAAAAAGAAGCGACGACACAAAGAACAATA
>JBEKUA010000210.1:0-3202 GCA_049515495.1 Smithella sp.
TTTACCCCCGGACTTACCGACTCGTATCTGATTTTCGAAAACTGTTTCGTGCCGTGGGAGAGAGTATTCCTGGCCGGCGAACATCAGCACGGCGGCATATTAGCCCTGCTGTTTGCCTTGTTCCATCGCCATTCATACTCCGGCTGCAAGCCGGCCATCGGCGATATTCTGCTGGGAAAAGCTGCACTGGCAGCCGAATGCAACAACGTCCATAAAGAATCGCACGTCCGCGAGAAACTGGCTGAGATCATCATGACCACCGAGCTGGGTTATGCCGCGGGCTATACGGCATCCGATCTGGCCAAACCGGAAGTTTATATTCCGGGTATGGGATCTGTTCCTTTCGGTCCCGGTTCCTATATTCCCAATTCGATTTACTGCAATGTCGGCCGGTGTCTCTCCGGCGAGGCGGTCTATCGCGAAGCCGAGATTCTTTGTGATATCTCCGGCGGTGTTGCGGCTACATTTCCGCATGAAAAAGATTTTGCCAATCCGGCAACAGGTGAAGCGCTTTTGAAATACACCAAGCGCAATCCGAAGATATCAGCGGAGGATCAGGCACAGTTCTGGCGATTCATTGGCGACGAGATGTGTTCATCGACTGGCGGCATTTACAATATAGGCAATTACCATGGCGGCGGATCGCCCATCATGGAGCAAATCGCCATCACGACTCAGTACGACATCGAGTCCCGTAAAAAAGTGGTGAAATATATTGCCGGCATGAGCGGCGGCGACCGTGAGGCGCTGGCGCCCAAGGCAGTGAAAAAGTAATATTCCCGTGCATCGGGTGTTGGCAGGTAAAATTGCTGACACCCGATGCCAACTTTTCAAAAAAAGGTTGCAAATTCCCATCAAATCATTTTTATCTAATATAGAAGATACAAAGGAGACTTCCTATGTTTGATATATCCCAATTTTCATTAAAAGGAAAAGTGGCAATCATTACCGGCGGCGGCCGCGGTATCGGCCAGGCCATTGCATTTGCTTTTGCAAAAGCCGGAGCCAAGGTTGTCGTTACCAGCCGCAAGGCGCAGGATCTGGAAGCGACGGCTAGCGAAATCAAAGCCTTCGGCGGTGAAGCTTTTCCACTTCCGGCTCATTTGGGCAAAACAGAAGAAATAAAAAAAATGATCGATGCCGTAGTGGCAAAATACGGACGCATTGATATTTTGGTCAACAACGCCGGCGCAAGTCCCGCC
Organism: Smithella sp.; assembly: GCA_049515495.1. GTDB lineage: Bacteria > Desulfobacterota > Syntrophia > Syntrophales > Smithellaceae > Smithella. The sequence continues at coordinate 1,203 of JBEKUA010000210.1, forward strand.
ATGGGTTCGGTCCTTGAATGTGACGACCGCCTCTGGGATAAACTCATGGATATAAATCTGAAAGGTGCTTACTTCGTCAGTCAGGCAGCAGCCAATATTATGGTCAAGCAGGGCGGGGGCAAAATCATCAATATCGCTTCCGTGGACGGGTATAATCCCGAACCGGGTTTAAGCATCTATTCTATATCCAAAGCCGGCATGAGAATGCTGACAAAAGCCTTCGCCAGTGAACTTCTTCGTTTTAACATTCAGGTAAACACAATCGCTCCGGGACCGGTCAATACCAAGATGATGAATTCTCACTGGGGACACTTGCCGCCCGAAGAAGCTCAAAAAGTTAAAGAAATGGTAGAAAAAGCTTTGCCCTCCGGTCGAATAGGCAATCCCGATGAAATATGCGGTGCCGCACTCTATCTGGCATCGGATGCCTCAAGCTATACCACGGGAGCGGAAATTTTGATCGACGGCGGCTTGCTGCTGGGCAATCATCTTTCCTGATAATACCGATCCTGAAGGAAGAATTAATATGATCAGTCGTGACAACGCTGTTTTAGTTGCAATTGACATTCAGGGCAATCTTGCCCAGGCCATGTTTGACAAGGAAAATCTTTTCTCCAGTACTGTAAAATTGATTAAAGGATTTAAAGTCTTGGGCCTGCCGATTATTGTCACCGAACAAATCCCGCAAAAACTTGGACCCACGCTACCGCAGATAGCCGCGGAACTTGAAGGCATTAAACCGATAGCAAAGGAATCCTTCAGTTGTTGGGAAGACGTGGATTTCCACAAGCAGTTGAAAGCATTAAGCCGCCGGCACGTAGTCCTCCTGGGGATTGAAACCCATGTTTGCGTTTACCAGACCGCTCTGGATCTAATCTCCAACGGTTACGATGTTCATCTGGCTGTCGACGCTGTTTCATCGCGCACTCCGGAAAACCGTCAGATCGGAATAAACGCGATGAAAAACGCAGGCGCAAAAATCACCTCCACGGAAATGGTTTTATTTGAACTGCTGCGAACAGCCGCAGACCCGAAAGCAAAAGACCTTTTTAAAATTGTAAAATAAACAAATTTTTAGTTTCTAATCGGAACTCGATTTAATTTTGTCCGGTTCTTCCTGCGGGAATGTTAATCACGCATTGGTTGGTTGCCTTCAACAAGTCATCAGCAATTGTTGCGATTGCTGATGATGCAACCCACCAGAGGCAGCTTAAATTCAAACATTATGTGCCATGACATGGTCATGATGTTTGAATGACCATCACGGGCAGTCGTGACCATGACAACCGGCCTCGGCTCAAGCAGACTGTAAAATTTGGACAATTGATTTATGATGTTAATTAACCTGATTCAGATGCAATCATGCCCAAACCCCTTGACAACTTTTTACAAATAGAAACTTGAATCTAAAAACTTTAGAAGAATTGAAATAATAAAACCTAAATCGTTACGGATTGTTAATATTCCTTGAAAACGAATTGTCAAACAGCTCGATTTTAGATATATAAATGCGAGTTTATGAGTTTTGATTAAAGTGGTATTTGAGGAGAAGTAATGAACGCTGATAACGCCGTAAGTCAACACAGGTTCTGGGGGGAGACAACCGCTTTCCTTGCTCTTTTTTTCGACAATGTCGGAGTGCTGATATTTTTCAGCGCGATCCTCGTCTTCACTTTCAACTATCCGGCGGAAATTATCCTGACACGCATGATACCGGGTACGGCCGTCGGAATTTGCGCGGGCGATCTTGTTTATACATGGCTTGCCATCCGTTTAAGGCGAAAAACCGGACGCACCGATGTCACGGCGATGCCATTGGGTATAGATACGCCTTCAACTATCGGCATTGCCTACGCTGTCATGGGCCCCGCTTATATCGCCACCCGTGACGCTCAACTCACCTGGCACATCGGCATGGCCACTCTCTTCATGATCGGAGCCGTTAAGATCTTCACATCATTTTTCGGCGGATGGATTCAGCGCATCATTCCCACCGCGGG
>JBEKUA010000211.1:0-3170 GCA_049515495.1 Smithella sp.
CGGTGAATCGCGCCGTCAACTCCTCCGCCGCCGAGAAGCGATGAATTAGCCGCGTTGACAATTGCATCAACTGAAAGTGTTACAATATTTGCCTGAAGCGCCCGCAATACTGTCACCGAACTGCCTCCAAGACATGATTATATCAACACTGCCCGCTTGCGAGGGCAGTGTTGATATTTAATTAATTAGTCATAAAACTTCTGAATCGAGAATAGCGCTTTGACTTAGAAGTTTTACTTCATTGCCTGTTCTACCGCAACTGCAACCGCAACCGAAGCTCCCACCATTGGATTGTTGCCCATTCCAATTAATCCCATCATTTCAACATGGGCAGGAACGGATGATGAACCGGCAAACTGAGCGTCTGAATGCATTCGCCCCATAGTGTCGGTCATGCCATAGGATGCAGGTCCCGCGGCCATGTTGTCCGGATGAAGCGTTCTTCCCGTTCCTCCGCCTGAAGCTACGGAGAAAAATTTCTTTCCGGCCAGCAGACATTCTTTTTTATAAATACCCATAACCGGATGCTGGAAACGAGTCGGATTGGTGGAATTTCCCGTGATGGCGACATCAACACCTTCCAGATGCATAATTGCTACACCTTCACGCACATCATCGGCGCCGTAGCATCGGACAGCCGCGCGGTCACCTTTGGAATAAGCCTTCTCCTTTGCCACGGAAACTTTTCCTGTTTTATAGTCAAAAGCCGTTGCGACGTGAGTAAATCCGTTAACACGGGCGATAATGTGAGCAGCGTCTTTTCCTAATCCATTTAGAATGACCCGCAGAGGCACCTTTCTTGCTTTGTTTGCCGATTTGGCAAGACCGATGGCGCCTTCAGCAGCGGCAAATGATTCATGTCCTGCGCAAAAGGCGAAGCAGGTTGTTTCTTCTCTTAAAAGCATGGAAGCAAGATTACCGTGACCTATACCTACCTTGCGGTCGTCGGCCACTGATCCCGGAATGCAAAATGCCTGAAGTCCTTCGCCGAGAGTTTCAGCGATATCGGCGGCATTCATTTGACCTTTCTTGATAGCAACAGCGGCGCCGGCAAGATAGGCCCATCCAGCATTTTCAAATGAAATCGGCTGAATATCCTTGACAATTTTTCTGACATCAACGCCTTTCCCGAGGCATACTTTTTCGGCTTCCTCCAACGAGGAAATGCCATATTTCGCGAGAAAAGGAGTGATCTGTTTGATTCTTCTTTCGTATCCTTCAAATAAAGCCATTTTTAAACTCCTTATCTTTATCCTTTACGGGGGTTAATAACTTTTACGGCTTCGGCAAAACGGCCGTAAGTTCCTGTTGCTTTAGCAAGAGCACTTGCCGCATCCATGCCTTTGGATATGTTATCCATCATGACGCCCAGCTGAACGAATTTATAACCGATGATTTCATCATCGCTGTCGAGGCCGATTTCGGTCACATAACCTTCAGCCATTTCCAGATAACGGGGGCCTTTTTCTTTTGTGCCGTACATCGTGGCTATCACACTGCGCAGGCCTTTCCCCAGATCTTCAAGTCCAGCGCCGATGGGAAGTCCGCCTTCGGAAAATGCGGTTTGCGTGCGGCCGTAAGCAATCTGAAGAAATATTTCTCTCATGGCCACATTTATAGCATCACAGACTAGGTCGCTGTTCAACGCTTCCAAAATTGTTTTACGCGGCAGAATTTCGGCGGCCATTGCCGCGGAATGAGTCATTCCCGTGCATCCGATACATTCAACCAACGCTTCTTCAATGATTCCGTCTTTTACGTTCAGGGTAAGCTTGCATGCTCCCTGCTGAGGCGCGCACCACCCGACACCATGTGTAAGGCCTGAAATATCTTTTATTTCTTTCACCTGTGTCCATTTGCCTTCCTGAGGTATGGGGGCAGGGCCGTTTTTAGGACCTTTGGCAACCACGCACATCTGCTCAACTTCATGAGTGTATTCCATATAACTAGTTCTCCTTCCGGTAATTCCATTTCGCTTTCTGTGGCAACCGTGCCGTGTGCACCGTTATCCGTTGAAAGATTTTTATATACGAATCGCGGCGGGTAATGTAGCACCGGAGGTGTTATTTTTCAAATTAAATTGCTTGGAAGGAATTAAGTTTTTGATTTCTTTATGATTTGAAAAGATGATTTCGCAGATGGGAGAAAATGATGGAAAACGAAAACGATTCCATCCTAATAAAATCAACATAATTCAATTTTGTCCATTAGGCATTTTATGGTAATAAACACCAAGTATTTTTATGATCATATTGGACAGAAAATTTTATGAACGCGATACACTAAAGGTTGCCCGCGCTCTTTTAGGGAAAAAATTAGTGCGCCAGAAAGGTCGCATGAAGCTTTCCGGTATGATCGTGGAGACGGAAGCTTATTGCGGTACCGAAGACAGCGCCTGTCACGCACACCGCGGCAAGACGCCGCGTAATTCTGTAATGTTCGGTTACCCTGGTCATGCTTACATTTATTTTATTTACGGCATGCACTACATGCTCAACATGGTGACCCGGGAAGAAGGAAATCCCTGCGCCGTTCTTATCCGCGCTTTGGTGCCTCTTACCGGAATAGAAGAGATGGAATCACTAAGGAAGAGGAAAGGCGTCCAATTAACTAATGGTCCCGCAAAACTCTGTCAGGCCTTGTCGATAGATAAATCTTTAAATGGCTGGGATTTAACTCGCGGTAGTAAATTATGGGTTGAGGACTATAAGAGAATTCCGGTTAAATCAATCATCAATACTCCCCGGATAGGTATTGATTACGCCAAGAAAGAACATAGAGATGCTCCATGGAGATTCTTATATCGATTATAACTCAAAGCACTGTTTTTGCTGGTAATATAATTAACCGGGAAATTATTTATGCAAACACAAATAATCATGATGGTGTTTTTTTTCAGAATTTAATTGACATATTCTTAAGGATGGCTATTTTAAGCCCAAGATGAAGTATTCATCAAAAAGGAGGGCATTTAATGTTTACAGTTACTCAAAAGGCACTGGAAGTAATCAAAGACTTTATCAAAGAGAAAAAAGCGGATTCCGCTGTGCGTATTACATTATCCATGGGTTGTTCAGGTCCCGCTTTGGGTATGGCTTTGGATGATCCCGGGAATAATGATGAAGTGTTTGAAGAAAAAGGAACAAAATTTGTTATTGAAAAAGATATTT
>JBEKUA010000212.1:0-3167 GCA_049515495.1 Smithella sp.
TCCGAATTCTTTAATATTTTGATCGTCGCAAAACGGCGCGGATCGATAAGAAAGACATTGCCATCGGTAAAAGCTATTCTCCAGCGGCTATGTTTCGGCCTTGTCGAATCCTCCTGCCAAAAAAGCCTTCCCGTCATGCGCAGATGGACTAACACGAAATTTCCGTCATCGAGAAGAATGGCTACCGTTTTGCCCCTGCGCTCAACCGCCGTGACTATTCTTCCCTTAAGATTTTTGATGCCGGCCAGTTTATCGTCGTAAACTTCGGTAGCTAATATTTTACCGCCGCAAATCCTTTCTTGCAGTTGGCGGCTCAGGGTTTCCACTTCGGGCAATTCGGGCATTCGTTCTCTCCATGTCTACAAGCAAACTGGTCTTTTGTGTTTCTACTGTTACTAAAAATAATTTTTTTTGCCTACTTCTTTTTTCCGTTTGATAAACCCGCCCCGATCTTTAACTAAACACGAGCAGTTCGCCAGACGATCCACCGTTAGACATAATTTCACATCGCCAGACCTTTCCATCCATTTTTCCAAAAGGCTTTTCTTTTTCCATGGAACCATCCCAAAACTCCATCGGCCGCTTCCATAACGCTCTGACATCGATTCCATCAGTATTTGCGCAACATCCAATGTTTCATATTGTGCCCGATTAAATAATCGAATTTGCAAATTAGGCCGTCAAATAAAGCTGAGAAAGTTCGAGAATATTATTTTTAAGGAAGACTCCGTTAAAAAATATTTTATTTTTTTATGACAAAAATAAAAAAAAGTGTTGACAAATATTCCAGATGAGTACATTAAAATCATAAAAGTTTGTAATTTTTTATTACAAAATAATTTCACGGGAGGCCCCCCCCCCAGAAGGAGGAACAAAATGGAAAACGAGACCCTATTTAATGAGGAGGAGGAACCTCCTGGTCCATTGACCGGTCTTGTTAATGTTGAAAATAAAGTAAGTGACTTTTTGTTATTCAACACGGAACTCTCTTCGTCATACCCGACTAAACAAAAGTCAGATAGAGTTCTATTTCCTTTTAAAGATTCAGCCCGCTCCCGTCTTTTCCGGACACTGCATTATCCCGACATTACCCGTCTGGAATGGTTTGATTGGCATTGGCAACTTCGTAACGCCATCCGAGACGTGAACACCTTATCTCAGATACTTAATCTTTCCGACAATGAACGCCAGGCGATGATGCATCATTCGGGAGCTTTGCCCGTTTCCATAACTCCTTATTATGCCAGTCTTCTTGATCCTGATAATCCTTTAGATCCTTTGCGGCGCTGTGTTGTTCCTGTTGTTGATGAATGCTTGCATACCGAAGGCGAAGAGGAAGATCCGCTCTGTGAAGATGTGGATTCTCCGGTGCCGGGCATTATTCACCGATATCCTGATCGCGCGCTGTTTCTGGTAACCGACGCTTGTTCTACATATTGCCGCTATTGCACACGTTCCCGGATTATTGAACGAAGTAACCAGCATCTGGTCAACTTCGAAAAATGGGAAAGGGCTATAGAATACATTGCCGGCAATAAAAATATCCGGGACGTACTACTCTCCGGCGGTGATCCTTTAACCCTATCCGACGAAAAGCTGGACTGGCTGTTAAAGCGGTTGCACAAAATTCCCCACATTGAACTTTTGCGAATCGGCACTAAAGTGCCTGTGGTTTTGCCCCAGAGAATAACGCCGGCTCTGACAGCTATGCTTAAAAAATATCATCCTTTATGGATTAGCATTCATATAACTCATCCAAAAGAATTGACTCCGGAAATGAGCGCTGCCTGTATCAGACTGGCTGACGCCGGCATTCCTTTGGGAAGCCAGACTGTGCTTCTTTCCGATATCAATGATGACATCGTTACCATGACGAGACTGGTACATGGGCAGTTGCAAATCAGAGTTCGTCCTTATTATCTATATCAGTGCGATCCAATCCCCGGATCTTCTCATTTCCGAACACCGATCAGCAAGGGACTGGAAATTATTCAAGGTATGCGCGGACACACTACCGGTTATGCCGTGCCCACTTATGTTGTCGATGCGCCCGGCGGCGGCGGTAAAATTCCTTTGCTTCCGGAATATGCTATCGGATGGGAAAATGGCGCTTTGCTGCTGCGCAATTACGAAGGCAATATTTTCCGTTACCCCGATAATCATGCAAAATTGAAGGATATACATTAAATCGGCAGAAATTTATTGCAGAGTACAGGTAATTTAACATTGAGTCGCGTGGGTAAAAAACTGAAAATTGGCATAACCTATGATTTACGCGATGACTATTTAAAAGAAGGATATGGTCTGGAAGAAACAGCGGAATTCGATCTTCCCGATACCATAGAAGCCATTGAAAAAATAATTTTAGACAATGGTTTTCAAGCTGATCGAATTGGCAATATAAAAGCATTAACTCGCCGTCTGGTAACCGGAGACAAATGGGATCTTGTTTTTAATATTGCCGAAGGCCTGTATGGTTTCGGCCGCGAAGCGCAAGTACCCGCCTTGTTGGAAGCCTATTGCATCCCCTATACTTTCTCGGATCCACTTGGTCATTCCATCTCTCTCCAGAAGGGTATGACCAAGCATGTTCTCCGCGACTTGAAAATACCTACACCTGATTTTGCCGTAGTTAATTGTGAAGACGACATGAACGAGATTGATCTTCCGTTTCCTCTTTTTGCCAAACCGATAGCCGAAGGAACGGGCAAGGGCATAACGGCGACGTCAAAGATAACCAATCGTAAAAATCTTCAAAAGGTCTGTAAATATCTCCTGCAGACCTTTAAGCAACCTGTACTGATTGAAACATTTCTACCCGGTCGCGAATTTACCGTAGGTATTTTGGGAACAGGACAGGATGCCCGCGCTATCGGAGCAATGGAAATAATTCTCCGGCCAGACGCGGAAAAGAACTCCTATTCCTACGAAAATAAAGAGCATTATGAAAAACTGGTTGAATATGTCCTGGTCAATGATGATGAAGCCAGGCCATAAGCGAAATTTCCATCGCCTGCCTGGCGCGGCTTGGATTTGAAAGACGCAGGACGTATTGATTTACGCTCGGATTCCAATGGAAATCCCCATTTTATGGAAGTCAATTCTCTGGCCGGTTTAAATCCAATTCGTTCGGATTTGCCCATATTGTGCTCTAAAATAGGAATGAG
>JBEKUA010000213.1:0-3166 GCA_049515495.1 Smithella sp.
GTCAGAAATTCTTGCTGCGGAAGTTACCGGATGATTGGGCGGAAGAATTATTCCGCGATAAAAATGGTTCCTATTAAATTCTTTTTCCTGGCCAAGCATTGAAAGTATTTCCTGGGCAGCATAGCCGTTAGTTGTCCCGGCAACGATGACAATAGTTCCTTTTTTAATAGCTTCCGTCACTGCGGTATGCCTGACAAGTGCTTTTCCGATCAGACGTTTCCCCGCGGCAGGAGTTAAAACAAATTGCCTCATAAAGGTATCTCCTCTAATTTATCTCGGTATTTTCAGTTGCGCCGTTTTACTCTGTATACGTGTTTACGCGCCAGCGGGCATAATAATTCTTTCCATTTTATTATGGAATGTTGAATTCGGCAGCGAGCGCATTCCCGTAGTTTGCTATGGGGTAAGCGAGCGAATACATAACTATAATTCCCCCTAAGAATCGAAGATTCTCCGTGGCTTGCCACGGAGAGCTTCAATATCATTTTATCGATGTATTTACAAAACGAAATCCGTTTTTGCCGGCGTTTTTTACTTTGTACATGGCTTCGTCGGCCAGCTTGATAAGTTGATCCATATCTTCGCCATGGTCGGGAAAAAGCGCGATTCCTATACTGGTGCCGACAACTGCCTGCCGGCTTTTGAAAATGACCGGTTTAGATATCAATTGGATGACTTTTTCGGCAATCCGGGCGGAATGATTCTGAAAATTAATTTCGGTATTAAAAACAAATACTTATGAGTATCCGGTGCTTTGTGTTTTTAAAGCCGGAGATTTATATTTCAGAGATTTATATTTCATTGACACGCAATGTTGTTATTCTTATACTCTCCTCAAAACAAGCTTTTGTAAAATCAGAGGGAAAATGGGCAAGAAAGTTTTAGTGGCAATGAGCGGCGGAGTTGATTCATCTGTTGCTGCCATGCTGCTTGCAGATGAAGGTTATGATGTTTCCGGTGTAACGATGTGTTTCGGCATAACGACAGAAGGAGACAGTGCGAAATGTTGCGGAGCCGATGCGATTAATGATGCGAAGAGAGTGTGTGACAGACTCAAAATTCCTCACTATGTTTTTGATTATGCGTCCCAGCTCGAAGATAAGATCATTTCTAAATTTATCAGTGAATACAAAAAAGGAAGAACACCAAATCCCTGCATCGACTGCAATCGCGACCTGAAATTCGGCAGTCTGCTTGAAAAGGCGACGACGCTGGGTTTTGATTTCCTGGCAACAGGTCATTATGCAGCCATCGAAAAAAACGAAAATGGTTATTGCCTGAAGAAACCGAAGGACAAAAAGAAGGATCAGACATATTTTCTCTACGTCGTACCTTATGAGAAAATGCAGAATATATTGTTCCCTCTTGCCCCTCTGACCAAGGATGAAGTAAGGGCAATAGCGAAAAAAGCATCCCTTCCTGTCGCGGGAAAACAGGAAAGTCAGGATATATGTTTTGTGACGCAGAAAAATTATCAGGAGTTTATCTCAGGGCGGGTGCAAAAAATAAAGCAGGGTCCGATTGTGGATATACAGGGGAATATTCTGGGAAAACATCGGGGAATTATTTTTTACACTATTGGCCAGCGGGGAGGTCTCGGCATCAGCCACACGACGCCGCTTTATGTTGTTTCTATTGATTCCGGAAAAAACCGTATAGTTGTTGGCGACAAGAAAGATTTAAAAGCAAAGGGACTTGTCGCCGGAGATATGAACATACTTGTCCAATCATGGCCAAACGAAGTGTATGCGAAAATCAGATACCGGAAGAAGGAAGCTGCTTGCGAAGTAGTGTTAGCAAATGACGGAATCAGAGTTTTATTTGCCGAAGAACAGGAAGCAATAACTCCCGGCCAATCCGTTGTTTTTTATGATAATGACTGTGTTTTGGGTGGTGGAGTAATAGAACAAATTTTACATATTGGAAACAGTTTTTGAGAGAGAAGTTTCGCGGAAGTATCACTTGGTAGCGAAATAGATGTAGATGATTTGATAAAAATTATCGAATCCAATAAATCTCTCACCGCATGAAATGTATTAACAGATATTTCATTTTCTTTTTGGCGGAATCCTTACTATTCTTTCACCTTCAACCATTGATATCGCGTTTTGCGGACAGAAATACGCGCACACACCGCACCCGATGCAAAGCTCTTCTTTTCTGCCCGCTTTTTTATTGTCTTTCAAATAAGCCGCGTAAGTATGACAATGTTTCACACATGTACCGCACCCGATACAAAGGTCTTCATTTACCATGGATAAGAAATTGGTAACGTTGCTTATAGGCGCGATCATATTATCAGCTCCGTTGGCGCAACAGCACCGGCAGCAGTTGCAAATGCTGGTTTCATCTTTACTCGTGTCAAAATTCGGATGATAGGCCTTATGCACTAGTCCTGTTTCCTCTGCCCGTTTTAAAACCTTCAAGGCTTCTTCCTTCGAAATCATTCTCGAAAAGCCCTGCTCAGACGTAAATCTCGCCGACTTGCCGAAAGTAAAACAAGTTTCCCTTTCATCTGTCTGTTTACAGGGAGTGCCCAGCATGTCCTTATAATGACGGCAGAAACAATGGCCAAGTGCGATTTCATCAAATTTCTGAATTAGTTCCTCAACCTTTTGCGAAGGCACAATTCTGTCTATCGCCCCTTCCAGTTTTTTGTTTATAACGATTTTGATGGGTTCATTTTTCGGTTTGTTTTCAAAAACAGTTACGGTTCGGTCAACGGGTGGGGTGGTCATAAGCATGGGCACAATCAAATCATAGTTGTCCTGAACCATGCTCTTCAACTCCAAAAACAATTGACTGAATAATGCACTTATTTCTTTGTCCTTGTCGGTTTTCTCCAGTTTACCCATGAATTTGTATTCAAAAGTTCCGACATTAAACAGAGGAAGCAATCTGTAAACCATCACGCCCTTGCTGTTGGGTTGATTGAAAATCACTCCCTTTCCCGCCAGACTTTTTACTTTTTTGTTGATCTCTTCTTCCGATAAACCGCTTGATTGCTTTAACTGTTCCATCGTCTGTGATTTTTTATCGGCAAAGGCGGCGATAAAATCCACTTCATCTTCCTTAATGAAATGTTTTAAAAGTTTAATAAGGGTATCGCTAACGGGAAGCGGCGTTCCTCCTGCTGTGCTGATGACTTCGCCGGCTTTTTTGTATT
>JBEKUA010000214.1:0-3139 GCA_049515495.1 Smithella sp.
GCTTACAAGAGAAAGGATTATACGAGGATTATTTAAAGCGCTCGCGGGAAGGAGATATTGTCAACGGTTCGATTTGTGTCGCTTATCCTTTGGTTAATAATCAAAAAAGGACAACAGTAACCTTCACCTGCAAGACATTTTCCATCGTCGGTGAATTGGGCAGAAACGCCGACGATATAAAACAAACCATAAGAAAAGATAAAATATTTCAATATTTCGCCAGGATAGATACAACCTGCGAGACAGCTCTTCTGCATACCCGATGGGCCTCTGTAGGTTCTATAACAGAAGAAAACTGCCATCCGGTTAATAATTACAAGCCAAATCGAACAAATCCGACTTTTCCTTTCTATTGTGAATCGGCAGCAACCATCAATGTTATTTTAAATGGTGATATTGATAATTATTTGGCATTGTACAACACGCTGGAACTGGACAAAGAGACGATTGACACAAGAGTTACAACCGACACAAAAATTATTCCTTTGCAGATTGAAAAATATCTCAAAGACGGTCACAATCTCCAGGATTCTTTCCGCTTCGCTGTAAATGATTTTGAAGGGTCACATGCCATAGTCATGACCTGCAATCTGGAACCGGGTAAGTTTTTTTTAGCGCTCAAGGGCAGCGGCCAGTCTATTTATGTCGGCGTTGGTTCCGACCAGTATATGTTTTCTTCGGAACTTTATGGTCTGGTGGAAGTGATGCCTTGTTTCATCAAAATGAATGGCGAGACTACCACTGATAGAGCAACCAGAACAACCGGACAAATTTTCATTTTAGATCAAAATTCCTCCGGAGGCCTGAAGGGAATCAGAGCTTGCTATTATGACGGCACCGGAATTATCCTGAAAGAGGACTCTCTGCAAAAAGCTGAAATTACAACACGCGACATTGATCGCGGTGATTATCCTCATTTTTTCCTCAAGGAAATTTCCGAATCAGCCGTTTCCATCAAGAAAACGTTACGAGGCAAATTCCGCATTGTAAACGGAAATTATTCTTCGCCGCGGGTTATTTTCAATATAGGAACAAATATCATTCCCGCCGCTGTTAAATCCGGGCTCCAACAGGGAGAGATAAAAAACATCATTGTCATAGGTCATGGAACGGCGGCGGTTGCCGGAGTGGCTGTTGCCGACGCGATGGCACATTACTTAAATGACAGGAATATTAACATAACAGCCAGACTGGCTTCTGAATTAAGTGGATTTTTACTCAAAGATAATCTTGCGGATACATTGGTGATTCCTATTACCCAATCGGGAACAACAACAGATACGAATCGTGCCGTGACCATGGCTAAAGAGCGCGGCGCTTTCGTCATTTCCATCGTTAACAGAAGGCAATCGGACATCACTGCCAAATCGGATGGAGTATTTTATACCAGTGATGGCCGTGATATTGAAATGTCAGTAGCTTCTACCAAAGCTTTTTATTCCCAGATTATCGCGGGACAGGTGTTGTCTCTTTTCATCGCGCAACTTTTAGGAGCCAGGACAGATGATTACATTGCCTCTAAATTGCGCAATCTGGAAGCCGCTCCTCAACTGATGGCCCGCGTCTTTGCGCGCAGGGATCAGATTTCCGCCTCAGTTGAAAAAACTTCAACCCGCAAATTCTGGGCAATAGTGGGAAGCGGCCCCAACAAAGCGGCGGCAGACGAAATCAGAATCAAACTCAGCGAACTTTGTTATAAAACTATTTCTTCCGACATTGTGGAGAATAAAAAACATATTGACTTATCCGCCGAACCTTTAATTCTGGTTTGCGCCGCCGGAAATCCGGGACAGGTTATGGATGATATACTCAAAGAGGTAGAGATTTTTAAAGCTCACAAGGCCGCGGTTATTGTTTTCGCGGAAGAAGAAGATCATCGTTTTAATAAAATTGCCGATGCCGTGATTCCTGTTCCAGCGGCGCCGATGCCTCTGCCGGTAATTCTCAATACGATGGCGGGACATTTATGGGGCTATTATGCGGCTTGCAATATTAATAAGGAAGCCATTATTTTCAAAGAATTCCGCAATTGTCTTAATTTGGCCATAACAGAACAGGTGAAAAAGAACTACTCGCTCTATGAAAAAATTGCCGATGTTCACCTGCGCCAGCCAATCATCAAATTTGATAAAGCTTTTAATCGTCATCGCAATGAAGGGGCTTTCAATTTATTAAACGTCAGAACAATTTCCGATCTGATACTTTTGTTGAAGTACGCATCAGGCAAATTGCCTCTGGAGGATTTTCGCCATGAATTCAAAGTCGATAACGGTTTTATCTCGCCATTAGATTTTCTGGACGTTATTCTGGGAAAGGCAATCGATGAACTCACCCGTCCGATCGATGCCATTCGTCATCAGGCTAAAACGGTTACGGTAGGGACAAGCCGAAAAGAAAAGGAACTCAAAGGAATCATTTTCGATCTTTTGGATGAACTTGCGTTTGCAACCAAAGATTTGACCTACAGAAACGTTATAACTGTAAGCAGAATACAGCCTGTTATTTCTGCCGTGCACGGATACACCATCTATGACATTAATAAGCTTGATGCCCGGGGTAATCCCGACGAAGGATCGACTATTACGATACAAAGAAAGGGCGGAGTGGCCAGACAGATGATATCAAGAGCGGAAACTTCCAAAATGTTGATGGGCACAAAAAGAACTATTGTCAGCACAGGTCACGTATATATCGGCAAGGGCAAAGCAGACGGAGCTTCCATCGTAATTTTACCGCTGAGAACGGGAAGTGAATTTGTCAGTAATTTGCTTTTACTCCATGTGGAATATAATGAGCTTCTGCCCGTCGGCAAGAAGAAAGAGGTTTTAGGTTACCGATACAATGATATCAGAAATCTGGTCAATGAATATAATATCGTCTGGGATGACAATTATCTGGAAAAAATCCCCATCGCTGATTTGTTCAGCGAGCCGGTGGAAATTCTGGCAGGACGAATCAAGCAATGGGCAGTATCAGGGGAATAATGTTCTCCTGCAAAAGCAGGAAATAACACAGGGGATTATTGCAATAACCAATATAAATATAAAATCTTGAGGATCAATTATGAAAACAAAATTTATTTTTATCACAGGCGGCGTTCTTTCTTCGTTGGGCAAAGGACTGGCGGCGGCATCAATTT
>JBEKUA010000215.1:0-3133 GCA_049515495.1 Smithella sp.
GGTATGGGCCGCACAGAACATCGGCGGAAATAGCGGTGGGAGAATAATACGGGTACGCCTGGTGAACGGGGAAGTCATCAGCGACATCATGGATCCTATGGCCGGGAAGTATCAGTACGAGGGGGTTACCTGTTTCGACGAGAAAGACGCTTGGATTGTGGGGTTCAAGTCGTTTGGCGTGGACTCGGGCCTTCCGGAAGGGGTCATCTTGCATACCACAGACGGTACCACATGGACGAGCCAGACCCTGCCGGTCAGTGACGTCTTGCTGTGGAAAGTTTCTTTTGCCGGCGCTCACCGATAGATGAAAGCACTTCCTCCGGTAATCCTCAATTTTCATATTTGCAGTTTTATGTTATGTTACAAACAATAATCGTTAAAAAATAACGTCTTCATTAAAATTGCTATAAAGTAATTATGCGGCGTTGGAAATATTAGTACAAAACCGTATAAACATTGTTGTGTGAGTAAAACATGGAATTAGTTCTGGCAATTATTGTATTTGTTGTTATCATTCTCATTGCTTCCATCGCTTTCCTCTTTCTGTACCGGCCGGATAACACTGAGGACTTGGCAGGAACTATAAAGGATCTTGAAAACTACATCGGAATAATGATGTTAAGCGCTGAAAAATATGCTTTCGTGGTAGCGACGGTTAAAGGGACGAGGGATTTTGTGCAATTCAGTGGAAACACGAAAAATATACGACTGGATTATCCGCTCATAACCGATAGGCAAAAGAGCATGGAAGCGGCTTTCAGAACTACAGCAAAGGAAATGAATCTGAAAGTAATTGAAAACCGGGGAATTGGCGGCGAGGTATTTCTGGATATCGACCTCAAAGGGAGTACAGCCGAGATTTCGGCTGTTGCGCGGACATTCATGGAAAGATTCTTTGGTATAACGCAGGATACCAAAATAAAATACAGGCTCAATATCTGATCACAGAGCCATACAATACAGCCGATCTCTGCGCACCGGCCCGGATTTTTCCCAAAAGGTATAATCATGGATAACGAAAATCTTATAAAAGACGCCATGGCTACTTTGAGCCGCTATGTGCAGTTTAATACAACCAGTCCACCCGGTAATGAAATGCCTGCCGCTCTTTGGCTGCGCGAGCAATTAACGAACCGCGGCATAACAAAAGATATCAAATTATATGAGCCTTTAATCGGCCGCGGGCTTGTAGTCGCCCGCATTGATGGCAGTGAAACCTTAAAGCCGCTGATGATCAATCATCATATGGATGTTGTTGCAGCCGATCAGACTTTGTGGAGTCATCCGCCTTTCAGCGGGATTTGTGCCGATGGCTTTATCTGGGGACGCGGCACACTCGATACCAAAGGTTTAGGCGTCATGTTTATATTGGCGCTGGAAGCACTGCTAAAGGAAGGGACCAAATTCCGCCGCCCGATAATATTCACAGCCGTGCCGGATGAAGAACAGGGCGGTGTTAACGGCATGCGCTGGCTTGTGGAAAATCATTTGCAGGATATCGATCCGGAGTGGGTATGGGATGAAGGAAGCGGGGGCTTCAAAGATGTTTTCGGGAAACGAGTGTTCTTTGCCATTGCGGTCGCCGAAAAACAGATTTATCGGGTCAGGCTTATCGCTACAGGTGAGCCTGGTCATGGCTCCATGCCGCACAACAACAACGCCAATGTCACGCTGATCAATGCTCTGGAGCGGATTATCGCCGCGCCGCGGTCCATGCGGGCAGGCACTGCCGCCTGCGCGATGTTCAATGTGCTGGCCCGTGAACGGAAATTTCCGGCATCCATTATACTGCGAAATCTTTCCAACCCTCTGGCTCTGAAGCTTGCGGGTAAATCGCTTGCCGCCGAAAAATATACTAACGCACTTTTTCGCGATACGGTGAGTGTTAATGTGATTAAAGCCGGTTATCAGATCAATGTAATTCCCGAGCGTGCGGAGGCTGAACTTGACTGCCGATTATTGCCGGAAACAGACGCCCGGGAGTTTCATCGCTGGCTGATGAGCCGTATTGCCGATGACCGCATTAAAATTGAGATGATCCAGACATCTTCGCCTTCGGGAATTGCGCCGCAGAATAGCCGGTTCTATCAGGCTGTAACTTCCGTCATTGAAAAACACTCGCCCGGCGCCGGAGTATTTCCGCTTTTGATGGCCAGTGCGACAGACGGCCGTTACTGGCGGCAGCGTGGCTATCCTGCTTACGGTTTTACACCGGTGATTCTGGAACGTTCGGATATTGGTCGTGTGCATGGTATTGACGAACGACTTTCAAAAGATAATCTAATTTTGGGAATAAAGATGACTATGGACATTCTCAAGGCGCTGTGTGCATAGACGCCGAATTAAGGATAGGCGGTTGAAATATTCCCATCTAATTAGTATTCTCATTCTTTGAAATTGGGAACAACACCCTATTTAATTATTGACTTTATAAAAAAAGCGGGCGCTGTCCCCCTATTTCCGCAATCCTTTCTGTGTTTGATTTTTATACAGATTGCATAAGCATCGTTAAGTAATTAAGTGGAGTGAGTGTGGATATTCTAAATAATAGAGAATGGGCTCTTGTAATTTGGTTTTTTACTTTCATCATCTTTATGCTATTTTCCAGTAAGATGGAAAAAATGCGAGAGTCCTTTAAAAATCTCTTAAAGTCCTTTTTTGTCAAAGAAATTATTTTCACTTTTGTTTTGATGATTATCTATATATGTTTAGTTGTTTTTGTACTCTTTGAAATTGGATTGTGGGAATCACATCAACTTAAGAAAACAGTCATTTGGGCTGTATCTGTAGGTGCTGCATCTCTTTTTAAAGTCGCCAAGAGAGAGAAAAAGCATCATCTATTTAGAAGCTTAGTTCTTGATAACTTAAAGCTGATAGCTATTATACAGTTTGTTGTTGGGATCTACACATTTGGACTTATTGTCGAGATGTTAATTGTTCCCGCTTCAGTTATATTAGTCGGAATGATGGCTATAGCGTCAACAAACAAACAATATCATCATCTAAAAAAAATACTAAACGGCATTATGGTTGCGTTTGGAACCATTTTAATCTTTTATACTATTTATATGTTAGTCACAAACTTTGGAGAATTCGCAAAAAAACAAACTCTCTACGACTTCTGTATTCCTCC
>JBEKUA010000216.1:0-3118 GCA_049515495.1 Smithella sp.
TGGAGATAAAGGTTGGTATTAAAAAGTACAAAGCAGTAAGACACACAATAACGGTGATAGCTATCCTGATTTTTAAAGACTTGAACATGAGTTGCCCCTTTCTATACTATGGCTTTGTTGTCGCGGCCGGAGCAGGTGAGCCCGACTTCTGGAGAACAGCGCCAATGGCGCTTCGCGCGACTTTTATTCTTACCTTGTCGGCAATTTCCAGCGTGACGACCGCATCGGCCAAACCGGTTATCTTGCCGTGAATACCGCCGGTGGTCATGACCGTATCGCCGTAAGCGAGATTATCCAGCAGTGCTTTGAGTTCCTTTTGCTTTGTTTGTTGAGGACGAATTAATAAAAAATAGAAAATAACGAAAATTATCACCATGGTGATAATAAATCTCCAATCTACTCCTCCACCGGCCGCTGTGCCGCCATCCGGGGCGCCGCCCATAGCATATGCTAATGTTATCAATTCAACTTCCTCCTTATACCGATTCTAAGAGAATATTTCACCATATTGGCGAAAATTCCCGACAATGTAGGGGTTCTCCTTATTATGCACTCCCTCGCGGGATTGCCTGCTTCCTTTATATATATAATGTGCTTTGACGCGTCAATATCATCTTTGATTCAGAAATGGTATTGAATTTGCTCTTTATCAGAATTTTTTATAAATTCATCTTTTTATTTAAAAAATCTTTTTTAAATTTTAAAAATGATCCGTCTTTTAATGCCGTTCTGATTTGCTCCATGAGTCGCATATAATAACGGACATTATGAATAGTATTCAATATCATAGCCAGTATCTCACCGGCAACATAAAGATGTCTTAAGTATGCCCGGGAATAATTTTTACAGGTGTAACAATCACACGTTTCATCAAGCGGATTATTATCTTCCCGCCAGCGGGCATTTTTTATAACAATATTTTCTGCATTTGTAAACAATAATCCATGACGGGCGCATCTGGTAGGAATAACGCAGTCAAACATGTCTATTCCGCAGGAAATTCCAAAAATAATATCTTCGGGTTTGCCAACGCCCATAAGGTAACGCGGTTTATCCGGAGGCAGTAAAGGTGTTATGGAATCGGTTATTTTATACATTATTTCTTTAGGTTCACCTACGCTAACTCCGCCCAACGCGTAACCGTCAAAACAAATGGATGTGATTTGTTCCATCGCCTGTCTGCGTAAATCCGGATAAGAGCCTCCCTGAATAATGCCGAATAGCGCCTGATCATTATCTTTTTTAGCCTTTTTGCACAACTGAGCCCATTTTACAGTCAGGTTCAGAGATTCTTCTGCCTGAGATAATGTGGCGGGGTATGGCGTGCACTCATCGAGGCACATCATGATATCCGCGCCGAGCGCCTCCTGGATTTCGATTGCTTTTTGAGGAGTTAAAAAATGTTTGGCGCCGTCAATGTGTGAACGAAACATAACGCCATCAGGCATAATTTTGCGCAGAGCTCCGAGACTGTAAACTTGAAAACCGCCGCTGTCAGTCAATATTGGATCCTGCCAATTCATGAATCGGTGCAGGCCTCCAAGTTTTTTTATCGTTTCATGGCCGGGGCGCAAATATAGATGATAAGTGTTGCCTAAAATAATTTCAGCGCCGCAATTTTTAATCTCTTCGGGCAGCATTGATTTGACAGTTCCCTGCGTTCCCACGGGCATAAATGCGGGTGTATGCACAATACCATGAGGAGTAATCATTTCTCCAAGTCTTGCAGAAGTGTCAGTATCCTGTTTTTTCAGATCAAATTCAAAAGGCATCTTTTTCCGTGTCCTGACTCCGATTACCGGGATAAGTGCGTTAACAAAATTATTTTCTGCCAAAAATGCAAAAAAATTTCTAACTTGCTAAAGAATCAGCATGCAGTCGCCGTAACTATAAAAAAGATAACGGTTTTCTACAGCATGCCAATAAGTTTTTTTTATCAAATCTGTTCCGGCAAAGGCGCAAACAAGTAAAAATAATGATGATTGCGGCAGGTGAAAATTGGTCAAAAGTCCGTTAACTCTTTTAAATTTATAACCGGGATAAATAAAAAGACTGGTAAAACCGGATCCGGCATTAATATATCCATCATTATTGGCGGCGCTCTCTAATGTGCGGGTAGATGTAGTCCCCACCGCAATGAGACGTCGGGCATCATTGATGATTTGGCTGGCATCTTCGCTTATTTCATAATATTCCGATTCCATAACATGTTCTTCAACATCATCTACTTCGATAGGGATGAAGGTTCCATAACCTACATGCAAAGTTATTTGGGCGATTTGAATGCCTCTGGATTTTAATGCTTGCATGACACCGTCTGAAAAATGCAATCCGGCCGTCGGGGCGGCAATTGAACCCGGATTCTTCGCGTAAATTGTCTGGTAACGTTCCAGATCAGTAACATCGGGCTGGGCGTTTCTATTGCGTTTTATGTAAGGAGGCAGAGGGGCTCTGCCGAACCTGTTTAAATAAGCGTCAAATCCATATGGGGCAAAAAATTTAAATAACCATTTTTTATCTGATACGCGGGCTAAAACCTTTGCCTCACAGTTATCGCCCATAGCGATAACATCATTCTCACGCAGTCTCTTGGCCGGTCTTGCCAGAACTTCCCATGTCTGAGAATCATCCTGGGTTTCTTTCCTGGTTAAAAGCAATATTTCCAGAATGCCTCCGGTCGTTTTCTTACCGAAAAGCCTCGCGGGAATTACTTTGGAATTATTAATAACCAGAACGTCGCCGCTTTTTAATAAATCAGGCAGTTGGAAAAAAAATAAATCTGCCTTTTTTTCTTTCTTTTTGTCCAGAAAAAGCATGCGCGACCGATCACGCTTTTGGCAAGGCTGCTGGGCAATAAGTTCATCTGGTAAAAAATATAAAAAGTCTTTTAATTCCATAGATCTACTTGTTTATCGTGAAGAAGTTTTGGCAAATAATCAGATTATTACGCTGCTGTCAACACAATTGAGTTTAGCGTCGTCCGAAGTAGAGCAGAATCAGTCCGGCAATCATGGCGGATATTCCTAAAAACCGTAAAACTGAATCAGGCATCGTTGTTATCCTGATCAGGTAAATTTTTAATTTTTCAGGAAAAACAAAGTACGGGATGCCTTCAATA
>JBEKUA010000217.1:0-3111 GCA_049515495.1 Smithella sp.
AGCCAGGGCATGCCGCTTCGAGGCCTTGCCTTTTCCGGCCAGCCCCAGCAAAACCATTGCAGACAGATTAATATCCGCCGATACCAGATTTTTGCCTGCCTCAAGCATCTGATCGTAACCAACGCCTTTTTTTATTTTTTTCAGGAGATCATCGTCACCTGTTTCCACACCTATATAGGCTTTGGTCAGACCGGCAGCCCGGAGCATCTGCAGTTCCTCAATGGATTTGGATAGTGTGCTCTGCGGTCCAACGTAGCTGCCTACATGCCGGAGAGACGGAAATGTCAGATAAAGCTTTTTAATAATTGCCAGCAGCATATCCGTTTCCAGGGCAATGGCATCGCCATCGCACAAAAATACCTTTTCCAGATCACCGTAGTGATCTTTGGCCATTTTGATATCTTCTATAATTTCCGAAAGCTGCCGCACACGATACTTTTTGTCTTTGTACATGCCGCAGAAGGTGCACTGATTGTGTGAACAGCCGATAGTGCACTGCAGGAGATAACTATTGGCTTCGCTAAACGGTCTGAATATATTTCCTTCGTATCTCACATTTTACCTCTTTTACCAAAAAAATAATTGATGCCTTTTCTCTTTCAAAAAATAACGAGGCTGCAAGGAGGAGGCAACGAGACGTATTATACAAATGTTCCCGAATCCGACGCCATCGGCATGCGCCTGGGTAGTCTGTGCCAACAAAGTCAACCTTTGAAAGAGGAAGGACGTTCGCTTAAAGAAGGCGTTCCACGCCGATAGTCACTACTGTTGTTTTAATTACCCCTGCAGGCTCATTGGGAAAAACAATCATGAAAGGTATCTGCCCATTGGGCATAATCTTATCATTGGAATTATTGAGTCCCTGGGGCTGGGCGAGTTTCGTTAAAATTTCTTCTTCAGATAAATTTGTAAGTTCTTCATCGGTAAGAATATTTCCCGCGTATGCGGTACGTTCATTTAAAACTACTGAATATGCATCAACAATCTCGCCTTTTATTAATATCCGCGAAACAGGATAATCCGCGCGATTAACAGCCGTGCCTTCTACAATACCAATCTGTCCTAAAATGTAATTATTTATCCTCCGATAATGCACGTCCTGAAGCTTCACCATCTGGTTAATAAAAACTCCCGAAGTCACCGGTTTTGAATTTCCTATATATTCATTATATTTATTGATAATATCTTCACCAACTTCAGGAAAAATAAAGAAATAAATAATACAAGGAATAACTACAATCACTAAAACAGACCAAAGAGCAATCTTCCATGCCCTGCCGGAACCCTTCGACGAAGACACTTTTCTCTTTTTAATTTTTTCTACTATTTCCTTTTTATCAGTTTCCTCTCTCTCTTTTATGACGTTTTTCTCTTCCTCTTGGGTTTTTTCCATCCCCAAATCTATCTCTTCATTTAAATGCTTTCCTGACATCTTGGTTCTATCAGGAGAATAAACACCATTTTTATCCCTATAGAAGACGGAGGGAGTTTCCGTGGATGATTTTTCACTCTCGTCGACTGCTTGCACAGTTTCTTCCTCTAAAACAGAAGGTTCGGATACTGGTAAAGAATCAATCACCTGTTTCTTTGCCAATGGATTATCCTGAAAATAAACATGCCCGCAACGGCTGCAACGCAGCCATACACCATTGCCTTGCATAAAATTGTCATCAAAACGAAATTTTGTGCGGCATTGCCTGCATTGTATGATCATTTACTCGCCTCTTTCGTCACTGCTTAATTACATAAATATCAGGAGAAAAGCGGTACTTTTCATTGAAATCAAGCCCATAACCAACCACAAAGCCATCATCAATTGTAAAGCCGACATAGTCGGCCTCAAAAGACACTTTTCTTCTTTTACGTTTGTCCAATAAAACGCAAATCTTCAGCGAATCGGGATTTCTCTCCTTAAGCCATCCAACAAGATATTGCAATGTCAGGCCGGTGTCAAGTATGTCTTCCACAATCAAGATATCCCTGCCTTTTATAGAAGTTTCAATATCTTTAGTCATTACTACTTTTCCAGAACTATCAGAACCGTCGCCATAACTTGCCAGCCGGGTAAAATCTATCCTACAAGGAATGCTGATCTCGCGGATTAAATCAGCCATGAAAATAAACGCGCCCTTAAGAATGCCAATGACAATCAATTCACGGTCCGCGTAATCTTTAGATATTTGACCGGCAAGCTCTCGCACACGCTTTTGAATAGTGTCGCGGGGGAAAAGGATTTCTTTGGATATTTTATCCATTCATAAAACCTCTAAATAACAACTCGTTAAGATTGACTTATACCACTTCTAAAGAAATTTTTCGCCATGTTTGCGAAAATTCCCGGCAATATAAAGTTCTATTTATTATGCGCCCCCAAAGGGGATACGCTTCCGATCAAAGACGATCTTGAGGCGGCCAGGTTTTGGTTAGGCGACGAGAAATATTAAATCAACGTTCCCAAAACCGACAACAAAGCCAATAAAAATAGCGTTTTGATCGAGAATTGCTATTACACTAGCTAAAGTGGCTATGTTATGTCAATAAAAAATTAATAAAAGCGCTGATATGTGGAAACGAAGTTTTCAATATTTGACCAAATCAGCCTCTCTCCCGCTTCAAGTTCCCCGGTATTTTTAAATGAGGAAGACAGACTTAATAAAATTGCGTTCAGTGGCGATATCTCCCGGTTAAAACTCGCGTAGTCAATATGACTGATCATGTATTGTGATCCATCAAAATAATACTTGCCCAGCCTGTTTGTTTCCAGAGCGCGATATGGCCAGTTGGTTTTCCAATTAAAATATTCCAGAGCGATACTCTTTAAATGTTCATTATCGAACAATTCCGGTTTAAGCTCCCCGCCGACTCTATCGGCAAGAAGCCGGAAATATGTAGTAACCAGATCGATATCTGTCAAGACAAGACCGTAAAGATACCAATCATCAATTATTTTAAGCAGAATTTGAGATTGGGACTGCGGGATAAAATAATGGCTGGGGCAAAGATGACCTGCGCATAATTCCTGTCCATAAAACGAACAGTCACGCAGATCGAGACCGGCGTTTTACATCGGATGAAGCAGACAACCAACTTTCTTCTCCTCTTTGTCCAGAA
>JBEKUA010000218.1:0-3109 GCA_049515495.1 Smithella sp.
TTTTTCTTAAAAATTGCAAAATGAAGATTAACCCCTCCTTGTTTCTGCAATTTTCTCATCGCCGGATCAACCAAAATGGCGCTGCCCATTTCCGACAATTCGATAAACAAAACGTTCTTCGGCGTTTTTTTATCGCGCATCACCAGCAATTTCATAGCTTTTTGACATAAGGAACCCAAAAAACAAAGAGGAACTCCGACATAATAATCAATATGCCTCATTGTATCAACTTTCATAAACTTATCCTTCTTAAAAAGAGAGAATAAAAATAGTGATTTAATATAGGGAAAATGGTTGCAACTGTCAATAAATGAATGCTTTTTGAGCTAAAAAATAATTATACGCGATAATTTTTCTTAAAAATGAACAAAACAATATTTTAGTCCGCATTTAATTAAAATAACTTTTTTATCAGGCCGTTTATGTTTTACTTGAGAAAATTTATCAATACATGTTACTTTTAAAAGAAAAAGTTGATAATTAAATGCGCAAAATCATTAACCGATATATATTCAAAGAAATTGCATATCCTTTTATAATTATTTTATTCATTCTGACTTTTGTTCTGCTTATGGGGAAAATCCTTCAGATCATGGATCTGGTTATCAATAAGGGCGTCAGTGTTTTTTCCATATTAGAGATTATTTTTTTTCTCTTGCCTTCTTTTATGTTGTTCACTGTTCCGATTGCCCTTTTGATAGCCATTCTTATTGCCATGGGCAGGCTGTCTGCGGACAACGAAATAACGGCTCTTAAGACTTCCGGCATCAGCCTGATGCAGATATATTATCCTGTAGCGGTTGCTTCATTGATTGCTTTTGCATTTACAATCTTTACCAGTTATTTTCTCGTACCGCAGAGCAATTTCGCTACCAAGCGCCTGCTTTTTAATATCGTACAACAAAATGCCACTATTGGCATTAAAGAAAAAGTTTTCAATGCCGACTTTAAAGGTTTTCTTTTTTACGCGGAAAAAATTCCCGACAATAAAAATTATATGGAGGGCATTATTGTTTCCGATAACCGTATGATCGGTGAACAAAATACCATACTGGCCAAAAGAGCTTATTTGGTTTCCGATCCTGAATCAATGAAGGTAAAACTTACACTGGAAGACGGATCCATTCACACAGTAAGTCCCGATTTAAAGAATTACCGCAAAATTGATTTTAAAAGTTATGACATTAATCTTGATTTATCCACCGCTTTAGCCAGTATCGATGAGTCTTCCAAATCCAGTACGGAAATGACTGTTCGCGAGCTTCTGGCGAAGATGAAAAAACCCGGCTTGGATCCGGCAGCCATTCGGGAATTGGCCATTGAACTTCACAAGAAATTTACCATACCTCTTTCCTGCATTTTTTTTGGTATGCTTGCCCTGCCGCTGGGCATAAGAAGTCATCGCTCTGTGAAATCGAGAGGATTTGCCGTTGGCCTTATCGTTGTTTCTTTATATTACTTATTGCGTATTGGCGGAGAAGCGTTTGCGGAAACAGGCTATATTTCTCCGGTTTCCGGTGTATGGGTGCCAAGTTTAATATTTGCTTTAATGGGAATCTGTCTTCTGTATATGGCCAATAAAGAGATTTCTTTTTTTCAAAAAGCAAATGATTTTTTAACGCGCGGGAACAAAAACAATTGAGGTTTATAAATTGAAACTTCTGGATAAATATATTCTGAAAGAGTTTTTAAAAATTCTGGTAATCACTGTTTTATCTTTTATTGCGCTTTTTTTAATCGTCGATTTCTTTGATAAAATCAGGATGTTTCTGAGCAATAATGCCTCTGTCAGTCAAATAGCATCATATTTCGTTTATTCTATACCTATGATCATATCCTATATTTTTCCGCCCGCCGTTCTTCTGGCAACACTAATGACATTCAGCTCATTATCAAAATTTAATGAAATTACAGCAATGAAAGCCAACGGAATCAATGTTTACCGGATTTCTCTGCCCCTTATCATTTTTGCCGCGATAGCGGCTGTTTTTTCATTTTATTTCAGCGAATTAATCTCACCGGCATCGATTCAAAAAACAGAATACATTGTGAAAGTCGAGGTGCAAAAACAAAAGACACTGGGATTCTTCAAACAAAATGAAATCTGGTATCATGCAGAAAATGCGGTTTATAACTTTAAAATGTTTGACGTAGATAAAAATATCATCCGTGGTGTAACTATTAATTACTTAAACCCCGATTTTACTCTAATAAGCCGCATTGATGCTCAAAGTGCAGAATGGAAAAACGATCAGTGGGTTTTTTACAATTTGCTGATCACACATTTTGACAATAATAACAACCCGGTCCTTGAATGGTCTAAAGAAAAAGTAATAAATATTCCGGAAAAACCGAATGACTTTAAAGTAATGCAAAAAGACGTGGAAAAAATGGGTTACTTTGAACTTAGTAAATATGTTAAAAAAATACGATTGGAAGGATATGACGTCACTAAATATCTGGTAGAATTACAGGGGAAAATTGCCTTTCCACTGGTAATCCTGATCATGGTTTTTATCGCTGTGCCTTTTTCTTTGCGCTCGGAGCGAAGCGGCGGAGTAATGCAAAGCATAGGATTAGGTATTTTTATAGGATTTTCTTACTGGATAGTTCATGCTTTTTGCATGTCTTTGGGCCGGTCGGAAATACTACCGGTATTTCTTGCCGCCTGGGGGGCAAATATACTATTTGCCGCTCTAGCGGCAGTTCTTTTCTATAGGGTTCACACTTAAACTTTACAACATATACCCATTTTAAATCAAAGATGATATCGAGGCGACCAGGCTCCGGGCGACGAGACGTATTGTGATCCACGCCACCATGGCGCGGATCATCGGCAAGGAAATGATTTGTCTATATTGTGTCCCCTTCGGGGACACTCCCGTATACATGCGGCGAGGAAGCCGTAAGCGACGCCAACGAGGATATGGCTTTGACCGGAATCGCATTCCCTTTTGAGAAGCGCACAATAAATAGGAATTTACATTGCCGGGAATTTGTACTAGTATCTGTAGTAGTCCGGTTTAAAGGGACCTCCCACGGAAATTCCCAGGTAATCGGCCTGTTTTTTCGTAAGTTTGGTCAATCTCGCATCCAGTCTTTCCAGACG
>JBEKUA010000219.1:0-3097 GCA_049515495.1 Smithella sp.
ACGACCAATCATTTTTAAAATATTGACTGCAAAATATTTCTATATTAAAATACTTCGAAAAAGTTATTTAAATATAAGTCAAATATAGAAATTAGATGGTTTTGGGGATAAGCTTTAGTGTTAAGTGAAAATGGCTTCATTGAATACATTCTTATCGCCATTTATGAAGCTACAGGAACAGTTACCTTCCAGCAAAAACATATGGAGATGAACAGGGAAGATGTTCCCGCCAAAGTACGTAAAGGCTGTAATCTGAATATTCGTTTAAAAAGAAGAAATTGAAAGAAACAAACGTTACCAATAGCCGCTTGGCATGATCATGTTCGACATTGATTATTTCAAAAAAGTCAATGATACCTACGGCCATCAATGTGACGATTTTATTTTGTAATAAATTGCCGAGACCTTAAAAAGATTACCGGAAAAAAACTTTTTACGCGTTATGGAAGATAAAATTTCTGTTGCTTATTAACAGAAACTCCTATACAAAGAGCACGTTGTATACGGAACGGTTTCGAAAGAATTTTTTTAGGAAAACATACTGTTATCGGGACAGGAGCATCGATATAACTATCAGCCCGGGTTATCAACTTTGAATAAATAAACCAATACGGCAGATATGCTCTTGAAAAATGCAAAGCCGCTAAAAATGCCCGACGCAATCGGGCTTTTGTTGAGAAAAGAAAACCGGAGCAATATTTTTAAGAAAAAAAGGTGAAATAAATTTACGTTTTTTTGATATGCTGTTATATGGGTATGTGAATGCGAAGTGAATAAGATTCGCTCTTTAAAAGAGGTTTTTATGATTAAAAAAATATTGATTGTCGACGATTCTGTTATATCTGTAAAAATAATGAAGAGTTGTATACCTAAAGATAATGACTACGAATTGTTTGATGCTCCTGATGGTAAAAGTGGTGTTGAAAAATTCAAGGAAATTAAACCGCATCTGACTTTCATGGATTTAACTATGCCTGTCATGGATGGTTTTCAGGCCTTGGAAGAAATTTTAAAAGTCGATCCAAAAGCAATTGTTATAATTTGCACAGCAGATGTTCAAATCAAAGCAATTGCAAAAGCACATGATTTAGGCGCATTTTCGGTATTAAAAAAACCACCGGCAAAAGAATCAATAACAGCGGCCATCAAAGAAGCAGACAATTCCTTGGCGGAGCGTGGATAAATTATGTCGAAAAATGATAGCACCAATGCGATGATTACTAGCGAAGAAACTGATCTCATGCAGGAAATCATGAATATCGCTTTTGGCCGTGCCGCTGCGGATCTTGCAGAATTCATAGATATTTTTGTTCTCCTGAGTCCTCCTGATGTGATACTGCTTCAAGCCTCTGAGCTTCCATCATATATTAACAGTGAACTAAAAGACTGCGATAAAGTATCCGTTGTGGAACAAAGTTTCTGGGGTAAATTTAAGGGTAACGCTTATTTGTTTTTCCCTTCCGGATCAGGAAAAAGAATATCTTCTATACTGGGCAATGGAGATGAATTGTTTCTCTCAGATCCTGCTAATGAGATGGAGAAAGAAACATTTCTGGAAATTGGCAACATCCTAATCGGAGCATGTATTGGGAAAATTTCTGAACTTTTAGGTGATTTTTCTACTTATTCACCACCACGCGTTGTCGTTGAAAAAAGTAGTCGTGATATAGTGTCCGCCAGCCTGACTGCTCCTGGCAATGTAGCCATTGTTTTAAGGACAGTGTTCGAGTTTAATGAAAAAAACATCAGCGGATATCTATTTGTTGTAACCAAACAGGAATCTTTTGCCTGGTTAAAGACTGCTTTGCACAAATTTCTCGACCAGTACCAATAATATAGACTCTACACGCACTATTTTTTGTTACTTCGGAAAATCTGGAATACAATTAATTACATCTAAAGTTTCAGATACGGCCGCAGAATATCTTCCAGCTTTTTTCTTTGATTTTCAAATTCGGCTTTATCCATTGCCGATGGCAACTCAATTTTAGGACAAAATTTTATAGTAACGCGTGAGAAAGGTTTAGGAATCATAAATCTATCCCAACTATGCAAATACCAGGCACTATCAGCAATTGCAACTGAGGGAACAATCACGGCGCCGGCGCCGCGGGCAATAGCAATCGCGCCGAGTTTAACCATTCCCGCGGGACCACGCGGCCCATCAAGTATATGCCCCGCCATGCGATGATCTCTTAACCTGTGAATCATTTCTTTAAGGGCGGCGCTTGCGCTGTTGGAAGAAGAACCCCATACAGTATGGAACCCTGCCCGCCCGGCAATACTACCGGCAATCTGCCCGTCCAGACTTTTGGAAGACATCAAGGAGGGCTGATATTTCCTGTATTTATTAAAAATGCGAATCCCGACAAAAAATTGTTGATGCCAACCGCAAATAAGGACCCTTCCGCCTTTCTCCAGATAATCGAACCATTCATTTTCATTTTCTATTTTCAGTCGCAACGTCGCACAATAAAGACGTGCAATCCAGTAAATGACAGCTCCGGCGGGCTTGGTTCTAGCTATTTTACGCAGCTTTTTAAACATCTAATCTTCCCCATGTTGTATGTAGATGTAAAATAATCACGAATAATCCGTGAGTGCAAGCGCGAATTTTATTTTGACTTGATTATCGGCGCATGATTGTTAAAATAAATAGAGGCGGAATAATTTTGCCGAATAGAAGTTTGTGAGGAATCTTTTATGATTCATCATCAATTAATTGAAACCATGAAAAAGGTTGATTTCTATCCTCACAATCCGGTGACTGTCGAATTCATCCAGACACATATTTCTTATATTTTCATTGCCGGAGATATTGTCTACAAAGTCAAAAAACCTCTCAAGTTTGATTTTCTTGATTTTACCAGCCTGGAAAGACGAAAGTTTTATTGTGAAGAAGAACTGAGATTAAATAAACGCCTTGCCGCTGATACATATCTTGATATTACGGCCATATCGCGAGACTCTCAGGGGAACATTACTCTGGGCAGGGGCGTAGAGCTCATTGATTATGCTGTACGGATGAAAAAGCTCCCTGCCGACAGAATGCTCAAAACACTGCTTTTACAAGGATTGGTCGATGACAGGATCATAA
>JBEKUA010000220.1:0-3091 GCA_049515495.1 Smithella sp.
CATGATGAAAAGTTTCAATTCATTCATAATGGAGTCGATGCTGACAGGCTGAAAAAATGCTCGGAGGAGCTTGAAGCGCAAACCGTCCAGGGCAGTCGAGGACCTGTAATCATAAGCGTAACCCGTTTCATTAAGCTCAAAGGCATCGAGACGGCGGTGCTGGCATTCAAACAAATCAAGGATGAAATGCCCGACGCGCGATATTACATCATCGGTCCCCTCTCGAATCCTGAATACGTCGATTACATCAAGAAGCTCATAGCGGGTCACGGCATAAAAGATGTTTACCTGACGGGCAAGACCAGATCAATTATAGAATTATGCGCGTATTACAGGATGGCGGACGTGCTGGTGCATACATCCAACTCAGAGTCATTCCCTTTAATATTTTATGAGGCGGGATACTTCAACGTTCCGGTTGTGGCCAGCGCTGTGGGAGGCGTTCCGGAAGCTGTGATTGATGGTGAAAACGGTTTGCTTGTGCCGGCAGGCGACGTGGCCGCGACAGCGCGAAGCATAAGAAAGATTTTAACCGACGCGGAACTTGCAAAAAGACTCGGAAACGATAATTACAAAAAGGCCATGCAGTGCACTGCGCGTAAAGTCGCTTCCGAATATTACAAAATATATCAGGAATTAATCAGGACATTCTAAATGATCTATTTGCTGTTAACTTCATTTTTTTATTCCGATGTGATTTGCCGGCTTCCAGTAGGCAGTTACGGATATGTTCTGATAAGCGATATTGTCTCCTGGGTGGTTATTTTCTTTATATTATTCCGAAATATGTTTATCCGGATTAAGGCAAGAAAATTTGACAGGCTTGATTGGTCTCTTCTCGTTCTTAATATTTTGATGTTCCTTTTGCTTATCCAGATATATTTTACCGCAGTCCGCACATTCAGCGAGTTAGGCCGTGCCGCCGCCGATACCCTGCGATTTACCCAATTCATCGTATGCTTTTACGCGGTTCGTTCTTATATGCGCGCTTCATCAAAGGCTGTCCGCTATCTTATTTGGGTTTTCGCGCTGGCGACAGCGGTGTCGGTGTTTGGACTCATTGTTGATGTCGGAATGCAATTGCCGAGAATGTATGCGGGAATTACCATTAACTCCCTGAGGCCAAAAGAATTCTCCGCGTTCTTCACAAACAACCATGCCAGTGCGTCCATTTATTTGCTTACGGCTTTTTCCCTGGGATTTGGCTTCATGCTCATGAAGAAGAACTCTATGCTGAAAGGGCTGGCCGTTTCAGGCATGGCCGTCATCATCCTGGCGATCATATTCAGTAAATCAAGATCAGGCATATTTGGCCTCGGCATTTCGACTGTATTTTTTCTTGTGTACTACATCAGATTTCGGGGCGGTAGTATCCTGGCCTGGGGAGGCATCATTTTAATGGCGGTGATTTTTGGGGCGGCAGGGTTCTATTCTTTTACGGACAAAGGAGTCATGGACAGGGTAGGCATTAGCAGTGTTGAAGATGTTCAAAATTATGAGCGCAGGGCTGATTACATTCATTCGCATGATAGAAAGATAGGTATTATTTCAATAAGAGCCCGTTTTCAAAACTGGAAGGAGTCCATTGGTGTTATCAGGAACATGTCATTTTTCATGTTTTTTGGCTATGGCGTCAATCAGCAATCCTATAAAGTTAATTTAGGTGGCGCTCACAATAACTTTATGCAGGTTATAATCGATTTGGGTATTGTGGGATTGGTTTTTTTTCTTTTATTTTTGTATGAAGTCGAAAAGCTGTTGAGGAAACCGCGCAACATCGGCGATAGCGATTTGCCTTATTATGCCATGCGGATAGGTATGCGTTGCGGTTTTTTCGGCATTATCGGCACGGCCTTAACTCAAGAAACCTTTTACATGGCCCCGGCAATGGGCAACTTTTTCGGTTTCTATCTGATATTGCTGGCAATTGTGGACAATATAAAGGAAAAAAGCGTAAAAAAAGAAGAAATCCCCGGCGGGCAGCCTCAACAGATTTCAAATGCAGTTTATAAAAATATATAACATAGCGGGATCAT
Source organism: Smithella sp. (assembly GCA_049515495.1). GTDB lineage: Bacteria > Desulfobacterota > Syntrophia > Syntrophales > Smithellaceae > Smithella. The sequence goes on from JBEKUA010000220.1 coordinate 2,037, forward strand.
CCGGTGATGGGTTGGAGCATTGAGTGAGAAGAAAAGAGAATATTTCAGGACCAAAACGGGAAACGTTTTTGCGGCATGCCGCATTCTACCTGGCTGGAATATTATTTTTAACGCTGTCAAAAATCAAATCACTCTTGTTCGGATACGTTTCGCCAAAACCCTTTGGTATTTCCGATTATGACAAATGCTTTCAATACGACATAGAAGTCGTAAATGCGTGGCTTGAACATCTTCGGGAATATACCCGGGAGAATGATTTCATCATTGGAAAGAATGTTCTTGAATTAGGTCCCGGTTCGGATCTCGGTATCGGTATGTATTTGTTGTCGCTTGGAGTTTCGGAATATAACGCTTGTGATGTAAACGATCTGGCAAAAAAAGCGCCGAATGATTTTTATGAAAAGTTTTTAGAAGAGCTTGGGTGCCTGCGTAGAGATATGCCCATTGATTTAATAAGAAATGAACTCAATAAGGCGAAAGAGAATTCTCATTCAAAACTGAATTATATTGTGAAAAACGACTTTGATCTTGTTTCCGCCTTCGGTGAAGCGGTAATGGATATAGTTTTTTCTCAGGCGGCCTTTGAACATTTTGATGATGTCGAAGAAACGATCAGGCAACTAAGCATAGTTTGCAGACCGAAGGCGGTCATTGTTGCTGAAATTGATCTCAAAACCCACTCCAGGTGGATACGTGATAAGGATCCGAACAATATCTACAGATACAGTTTAAATATGTATAATATGTTCCGGCTTCGTGGAATTCCTAACAGGATGCGTCCATATCAATATCAGGATTTGCTTAAGCGCCATGGTTGGGGAAATATCAGGATAATTCCGCTCACAAAAAAAGAAAACAATATTGAGGAAAGACTGTACAGCATTTTTCATCACGAACGCAATCAGATGGAGTGCTTATCAATAATCATTTGCGCGCAAAAGAAAGAAACGGTCTGAATATGACGACAGTGACTCATTCCACACCGCAACAGAAACTCAGAATACTTTTCATTACGGATACGGATACCGACGGCTTAGCGGTTACTACATTTATTG
>JBEKUA010000221.1:0-3084 GCA_049515495.1 Smithella sp.
AATTTTCTTCCTCAGGACAAATCATCTCCATCACCGCTTCCGGTAAGAAGGAGACCTAATCCCCCGAAACACAAAGTGGATGAGCAGGGTCAGGGAGGCAGCCAATGATAAAGTTTATCTCGCGGCTGGTTATGCTGGTCTGTTTTTTGGAAGTGTTGCCGGCGTCTTTTCCGCTTTTTGCCGCCGATGTCTACACCTTTCATGATGAAGAGGGGGCAAGATATTATACAAACACACCGGGTCCGGGATGCACAAAAGTACGATTTCCCCTGGTGATGAAAAAAAACGGATCTTCGGTTCAGGCGCACTTTACTAATCTGAAAATGCGCGACTATGAACCGCTGATCGTTCAGGCCAGCACAAAATATTCCGTTGATCCGGACATTGTGCGGGCCGTGATTAAAGTCGAATCGAATTTTAACAACCACGCCGTTTCTCCCAAAGGGGCGCAGGGATTAATGCAGCTCATGCCGCAAACGGCAAGGGAATTGGGCGTTGTCGACCCTTTTGAGCCGGAGTCGAATATCCACGGCGGCGTCCTGTACCTCAGCAGACTTCTCGATACACTCAACGGCGATCTTGCTTTGAGTCTGGCTGCTTATAACGCCGGATTGGAAAGAGTGATTGCCAGAAAAGAAATTCCGGCAATCTCTGAAACAAGAAATTATGTGAAGCAGGTGATGAGTCAATACTCAAAGTTAAAAGGTTATTAAGCAAGCCCGATGCACGGTAAAAAAAAGTAAGCAGCACAAATGCCGGCAGGGAATCGAAGAAATTAAAAATATGAAAGATTTGAAAGTTGGAGATACATGAAAAGACACGTTCTGAAAATTTTGTGGATTATTATTTTTCTAATGCTTTTCGGTTGTGCAACAGCCCCTTTTTCCTATAAGCCCGTCACGATTGATAAGCAGAGAATAAACTCTGTGCAAGAGGCTGCGGCATCCAATAATTTGGATAATGCAAACCTCGTGGAAACAATCAAAACAGAAACTTACGATCAGAAAGCCGCTGTAAGACAGCGTCCTCCAAGGCAACCTTTAAACGCGCAGAAATTGAAAGCGGTGGAAGGGCCGGTATCGATCAATGTCAATCGCATGCTACTGCCGGAATTCGTGATTTACGTCATTGGTGAAACTTTAAAGATTCCCTTTGTCATGGATCAGGCCATGATGGAAGACAAGCGGGTTGTCACGTTTTCCACATCTTTGCCTATCTCTGCGGATAAGGCTCTGGAGATGGTGACAGGGGTGCTGGAAAAATATGATCTCTTTGTGGAAGAAAAGGCAGGCGCCCTTCATGTGATGCAGAAACCATCTACGCCCAAACCGACTTTGGAAATTCAGTCCGGCCGCGAGACATCGGAAGGCAGAGGTGATGTTTTACAAATTGTACCGCTCCGTTTTCTAAAAGCGGCGGATATTCAATCCCTGATAACTGATCTGTCCAGAGGGAGTGTCCAGATCAAACCCTATACGCGGGAGAATGTTTTAATTCTTCAGGGAAACAGCGTCAATATTCAACAGATCATTGATTTTATCAACTACTTCGATGTTCCTTCTTTGCAGGAGAAAAAAATTCTTTTTGTCCGTCTTATCTATTGGGAACCGGAAGAATTCATCAGTCAATTGACAAAAATGCTGGAAGGCATGGGAATCGCCGCGGCTAAAACACCGAAAGAACCCGGTCCGATTTTCATAGCTGTCCGGCAGATGAATGCTGTTCTCGTCATTGCTCCGGATGAGAAAACCATGAAATATATTCTCGATTGGAAAAACAGACTCGATACGGTGGAAGCGGCGGGATCGGATGAAAAGGCCTACACGTTTGCCCCGCAGTTTTCCCGGGCTTCGGACATTGTCAATTCGGTGCTTGCGCTCTATGGTATAGCTCCCCGTTCCGATAATGCCGCTTCGGGTAAGGATACATCATCAAATCCATCTTCGGCGTCATCGTCTGCCGGGTATCAGACAACGGGTCAGGGCTTCCAGACACCGTCCGCCAATTCCGGGACGGCGAGCACATCGGGAGGCTCAACCACTCAGCCTGCTTCAGGAAAGACAGCTTCTTCCGGTTCAACCTTCAATGCGGCCTTGCTGCCTAATCTAAAAATTGCTGCCGACAACAATAAGAATATCGTCATCATGATATGTTCACCCACCGTTTACCGGCAGCATCTGGGACTCCTGCGTCAACTCGATACCCAGCCCAAGCAAGTCCTGATCGAAGCGACCATAGCCGAACTCACTCTCACGGATGAACTGCAATACGGCATCGAATGGTATCTTAGTAATACCTTTCAGAACGGTCCGATTACGGGGGGCACATTAGGAAACCTAGGACTTTCCCCCCCCCTGGGAACTCTGGGGATGGCTTTTAGCTATGTCACTTCCACAGGGAATTTCAAGGCGATGTTGAATGCTCTGGCTACGAAGAATAAGGCCAACATTCTTTCGACCCCTCGTCTGACCGTTCTCGATAACCATGAGGCGATTATCCAGATCGGTCAGGATGTGCCCGTGGCTACAGGTCAGCAAACCACAGCCTCTTCCACTACTACAAACCCGACTATCATACAGTCCATCGATTATCGGAGCCTGGGGATCATTTTAAAGGTAAAACCGACGATCAATACGGAAGGATTGCTCACCCTGGAACTGACCCAGGAGGTTTCGGATATGTCGTCGACCACAGGGGTCGGCAATTCTCCAATCTTTAACATGCGACGGATCAATACATCCATTGTGGCCGCTCATGGACAAACGGTGGCATTGGGTGGACTCATAAAAGAACAAAAGACGGTCGGAGAGACAAAAGTGCCTTTATTGGGTGATATTCCTTTGATCGGCAATCTCTTCAAGGTCACCAATAAGGGAACAGACAGGACAGAGTTGCTCATCCTGGTGACGCCGACAATCCTGACGAAAACAGATGATGCCACAAAGATTACGGATGAACTTAAGAAGGAAATAAAATGGATGAAGTTTTAGGCAGTCTGCTCAAAAAGGCTCATATGCTGCGTTGCGCATCGTTTCGTGAATGCTCGCGTACGCAAAAAGTACGCTCCGCTTCCCGGTCCTTGCG
>JBEKUA010000222.1:0-3084 GCA_049515495.1 Smithella sp.
AAACCGCCGGATTTTTTCTGAGAGGAATGAATATTGAAACTGAGTGAAGTTAAAAAAATATTAGATGCCGACGTTGCTGTAGGTGAGGAAAAACTAGACCTTGAGGTCCAAACCGCGTTCGGGGCAGACTTAATGAGCGATGTCCTTTCCTTTGCAAAGGGGGGCTGTCTTCTGTTGACTGGCCTGACCAATACGCAGATAGTTAGAATCGCCAATGTTCTCGATATTGCAGCGATAATTATAGTTCGCGGGAAAAAACCTCCGGAAGAAACTATATCTATGGCGAAGAATCTTCAAATTCCGATTTTAACGACAAAATACATTTTATTTGAAACGGCGGGCCGTCTTTACGCAAAAGGCATAGTCGGCTGCCTGGAAAAAGTTGATACCGGCAGTGAACAAACCTGAAAACACTTTAAATAAGTACAGTTTTAATATTGAGGGTGGTAATTTTAATGCTGCTGGGACAGTTTCTATGCGCATAAAAGCTATCCTGAAAGAAAAAGGACTGCCTGGCGATGTTGTTCGAAAGTCCGCCATTGTGTCTTATGAAGCCGAAATCAATATCGTTTCTTACGCCAGAAAAGGATTTATCAATCTTACAGTCACCCCGGAAAATGTGGAGATTGAAGCAGCTGATGAAGGGCCCGGAATACCCAATATTGAACAGGCAATGGAACAAGGTTATTCTACTGCCAGTCAGCAAATAAGAGAAATGGGATTCGGCGCTGGCATGGGACTTCATAATATCAATTTCTACTCTGACAAATTCGATATCTCATCGGAAGTGAACAAAGGAACTTCTTTAAGAATGACTATTAACGCTACTCAATTAACAAAGGATATATAATGGACATCGCAACCATAGCAAAAGAATTAAATTTAAAAGTAGTATCTGCATTAGACAGACTTAAGAATAATAATGTTAAAGGAGGTTATACGGGAGATCTCTTAAGCGATGTAATGGCAAATTCTCACGAAGGAGATATCTGGATAACAAGACAGGTACACCAAAATATCGTTGCCATAGCCACCTTGAAAGAGCACGCGGCTGTTATTCTGGTTAATTCTTGCGAACCGGCTAAAGACACCCTGGAAAAGGCTATTCAGGAGAATGTGCCCATACTGATTTCAAATTTGTCCGCATTTGAATTAACAGGTAGAATTTATAACTTGTTGAAAACGGAAAAATAACAAAAATGTTTTTATAACCGCCGCAGACTTTTGGCCATGTCTGTTTAATTCCCACAAAAGACGATGCTTAAAGTTTTTAATTGTGATTTTCACATTCACACTTGTCTCTCACCTTGCGCCGAATTGGATATGCATCCGAAAGCTCTGGTAGAAAGAGCCATCGCCGCCGGTCTTGATATTCTTGCCATTTGCGATCACAACTCTTCCGAAAATGTTTCTTACGTCATCAATGCCGCCCGGGGAAAAAAATTAAAGATATTTCCCGGAATGGAAATAACAACAAGTGAAGAAGTGCATTTTTTAGCTCTATTCGATTCTTTGCCGGATTTAGCCAGGCTGCAGGAAATTGTTTATCAGCATCTGGCGGGGAAAAATGATGAAGACCGTTTCGGCGTTCAGGCCATTGTAAATGAAAATGGCGAGGTTGAGGGAATAAACGATAAATTATTAATCGGAGCTACTGATATTCCATTAAATGATTTATTGAACCACGTACATGAGCAAAACGGATTAGCCGTTGCCTCTCATATTGACAGGGAAAGTTTCAGCGTATTGAGCCAACTCGGCTTTATTGACGAAAGCATTAATTTTGACGCGTTGGAAATATCGTCCCTAACAGGTCTTCAACAAGCACGAATTAAATACAGGGAGTTGAATAATTATTCATTTATAACCTCCTCCGATGCCCATTATTTAAAAGACATTGGAACGGCACTGACAAAGATCATGCTTGAAGAACCAACCCTGGCGGAATTAAAAATGGCTTTCGCCGGGCAAAACGGCCGTCGTATATTGGAATAGAAATGCTGGAGCTTGCCGAACATATTCTGGATATTGCTGAAAACTCTGTTCGTGCAGGGGCTAAGACAGTTGAAATCAATATAAATGAAGATTCTGCAAATAATTTGCTCTCCATAGAAATAAATGACGACGGTTGTGGAATGACCAAAGAGGAAATCAAAAGAGCTTTTGACCCTTTTTACACAACAAAAAAAGTGAGACGATTCGGATTGGGAATTCCTCTTCTGACCAATGCCGCTCAAATGGCCGGCGGCAATCTTAATCTGAAATCAGAAAAAGGTAAGGGAACAAGGCTTAAGGCAACTTTTCAACTAAACCATCTGGACAGGCAGCCTATGGGTGATATTTCAGCAACTATTATCAATCTTATTGCCGGAAATTCTTTTGTTGACTTTATTTACAAACATAGGCATAATGACCAACGGTTCTCAGTGGATACACGTGAAATCCGCAAGGAAATCGATGATTTACCGATAAATCATTTTGAAATATTAAAATATATTCGTGGCGTTATTGACGAAGGTTTAAGCGAAATTAAACCTCAGGCATAACAAACACGAAGATTACGTAAGGAGGAATTTGATGAAGGCGGAAGATACTGAACTTTTGAAAGAATTTACATCAGAACAAGTTGATAAACTAAACAAGATTATCAGCAAACACAAAGGCAAACCGGGAAGTTTAATTCCCGTACTGGAAGAAGCGCAGGTGTGTCTGGAATACCTGCCCCTATCAGCGCAGAAAAAGATTGCCAAAGACTTGAATTTGCCTTTAAGCCGCGTTTACGGTGTTGTCACGTTTTACTCGTTTTTTACCATGACACCGAGAGGCAAGTATACTGTTCGCGTTTGTCTGGGAACTGCCTGCTACGTGCGCGGCGGAAAAGCACTCACTGAAACGCTGCAGAAGGAATTCGGCATTAAGGAAGGCGAGACCACTGCCGACAGAATGTTTACACTCGAAAGCGTTCGTTGTTTAGGCGCCTGCGGTCTGGGGCCGGTAGTTGTTGTGAATGAAGACGTGCACGGCCGTGTCAAGCCGGGCAAGGTAAAAGAGATATTAGCTCAATATACATAATAAAATAATTTA
>JBEKUA010000223.1:0-3083 GCA_049515495.1 Smithella sp.
AAGAACATGTAACGTTTACCATTCACAATCCTGATGTGCCCTAAATCACCTGAATGATACCAGCCTTCGCGAAATTTTTGATTAGTCGCTCCCTCATTGCCAAAATACCCTTCGAACCTGATGTTGCTATCGCCGACCTTGCGGCAGATTTCGCCAACGGCTTTATCATAATTTGTGAGCGCTCCGCTGGCGTCCGTAATACCGGGCGCGCATTCGCGTCCCTGTTCATCCAGGATGAGAATAGAAGAATCCACACGGCCGACCGAATCAACAGGGTCTCCGGGAAGGTTAGCCGTTGTAATAACCGCCTCGGTGGAACCATAGATTTCAAAAATATGATCCATGCCCAGATAACGTTTGAGTTTTATACGGTCATTAACCGAGGCGCCATTGCCGTAGGCTTTGCGGAATTTGTTGCGCGGATTTTTGGCAAGAGCCTTCTCCACAGCTTCACCGCTGCCGTATTTTCTCTCCAGAGCGTCTATAATATAATGCAAGGGCTGGCCGACATAGTTTAGGAAAGTAACGCCGTAAGTGAGCATATCTTCTTCAAATGCGCTTGCGGAATAACGCCTCTTCAATACAAAACTGCCACCCACAACCATCTGCGGCAATATTCCGATATACCAGGCGTTGGAATGAAACAAAGGCATTGAAATGTAACCACGGTCATTTTTGTTAAGATGAACCGCCGATTGCACCATAAAGCCCGCTCCCACCAATTTTATATGAGTGCATGGCACTCCTTTAGGCAGCCCTGACGTGCCCGATGTATAGATCACGATAACCGGACTGAAATTGTCCACCTTGACCCGATAGTCAGCCGGCACAGTCACATGCCCCGCTCCTTCAACCGCCTTCTCCAGTGATTTGAACCCGGTTGATTTGAAAGCGTCCTCATCCCCTAAGTAAACATTTTCCGGACCGACCGCCGGTACATTCTTTATAACACCCTCTACTTCTTTCAAAGTGCTGAGGTTGATGATCAGAAATGCCACGCCGGCCTGCTCCATGAGCTTGGCCAGAGTATCGCCCCGAAATCCGGAATTAATGGCAAAGAGGATAGAATTACTCAATCCGGCGCCATAAGCGGCAAATAAAAATTCGGGAGTGTTATCCATATAAACGCCGAAAGAGAGTCTCTTGTTTTTGTCCAGTTTGCCACTGTCCACCAATTTTTTTCTTATGCTCAGAAAAAAATGCGCGTAGCGCTTGGACTGCTGATATATTTCCCGATAGGTATACTCATGCCCTTCAAATATGACAAATATGCGATCCCGCCTAAACCAAAGCCACCACATGGTCATCTTTATCATATTGCTGAAATTTACAAAGCCCAACACCGTTCGTAATATTGTTTTAAGATTAATTTTACCCATTGTTCCCCCAAAAACATTTATTGTTAAGTGTTATGATGAACTTAAATGTATAATGACTTGTTTAAGTTCACGGCGAGTTTCTTTTGCAAATTCCTTCAATTACCCGGACATGACAATATCTCCGGCAATTTTCATAAGACAAGATTATCCTGCCAAAAGATTATATGCTTAATTTCTGATTTTTGCATTTTCTTATGACATTTCAGATTTGACATCTTGAAATTATTTAATAATTTTTATTTGATAAGATATTGATTCTGTTGTGAAGAAATATAAGAATAGAGCGTTTATGTCAATTAATATTTGCCCTACTTAGAAACTGACCCCTGTCAGGCCACGGATTTCATGAGACTTGGCATGAGAGATGTGTTAGATTAGATAGAAAGGAGCCATGCTTCAGCTTCCGTGGTATTCTTAAGAACTTTGCAAGTTATACCGCGGTTAAGAGCGATAGTTTCACCGAACAGATCAGAGTCGATATGTTCGGGACGGCGATCAACAAATGCTATTTTTACGTTGGTCAAACCTACTTCATGCACTTTAGAAACGACCTCATAAGTGTCACCCAGCGAATTAGCTGTACCGACATCCCTCTCAACAAGCAACATGGAGAAACCGTTCTCTTTGCAGTATGTTGCTATGTCAGTCCAATAGCCAACCGATATTTCAAGACTGTCCCTCTGGGCCTGCGCACGCGCATGCAGATAACCGGCACGGTGCTCAAACTCAACCACATAAGGAACTTCTTGTAAAAATGGGCGCTGATCTTGCTGTCTTGCCATAATTGCTCCCATATTTGATCAAAGATATTTCAATCATTTATTATCTAATAAAATTTGTCCACACCCGCTCTTCATTCTCCGGCAGAGCTATTCCAGCTTTTTTGCCCGCCTCGATTGATTTTAAAAGCCATGCCATATTCCTGCCCAGCGTCCGCATCGTCTGCAATCCTTCTTTATCCTGCAGCACTTCATCCGGTGTGTTTCCATGTACCATATTCCAGTACTGGGATGAAACAACAGGCATATTATTAATCGTAAAATATTTATTCAGTTGTTCAAGTGCTGCGGTAGCCCCGGCCCTGCGGCAACTGACGATCGCCGCACCCGGCTTGTATGCAAACACATCACTGCCTGAGAAAAAGCAGCGGTCTAAAAACGATTTTATAAAACCGGAAGGTCCGGCATAGTGGACAGGAGAACCAAAAATAAAGCCGTCCGATTTATCAGCTTTAGCAAGCGCGACGTTTACGGCATCATCATCAAAAACGCATTCCCCTGTCTCCATACACTTTCCACATGCCGTACATCCCCTGATAGGTTTTTTACCGATGTAAAATATTTCTGTTTCAACATCACACTTATTCAATTCCTTTTCCACTTCACAAAGAGCAGTGCATGTGCATCCTTTTTTGTTTGGACTTCCATTAATCAATAATACTTTCATTTCATGATCTCCTTTTGAAATAATATTAATGATTGCCATTTGAATTGAAGACAATAAACGGTATTTTGCAGCAATCCTCTGTGGATTACCGCGAAAAAATTTACCATACTGTTCTCAACCCGTCAAGGCAGGTTAATCTTTAACAACCTGCGGCGGGGAAAAATCTCGACTAACTTTGCCTTTATTCTGCCCATAAAAGATGTTAAAATTTTAGACAGTCAAATATTTATTGATCCATTAATGGGATAATTTATGACG
>JBEKUA010000224.1:0-3072 GCA_049515495.1 Smithella sp.
ATGGATAAGAGACAATGTTTTGTATCACAAGGATGAACTTATGCAGGAAGAAAACGCCCCCGATATATTTAAGGTCCTGGACAAAATTGTAGTACGGGTTCCGGCAGGCGCGAATAACGTGATCTTCACCCCATGGCTTTACGGAGAACGTTCACCTGTGGATGACTGCCATATCCGGTCTTCTCTGTTCAACGTTTCCCTTGAAAATACCAGAGCGGACATTCTTCGTGCTATTTTTGAAGGAGTGGCTTTCAATGCGAAATGGCTTATTGCCCCTGTGGAGAAGTTCATGGGAAGACCATTTCAATATCTTAATTTCATTGGCGGCGGCGCCAATTCGGATGTCTGGTCGCAAATTATCGCAGATATTTTTGACAGAAAAATCCGTCAGGTCAAGGATCCGATCTTTTCCAACGCCCGGGGCGCGGCTTTTCTGGCTTCGATTGCCCTGAAATATATAACAATGGAAGACATTCCCAAGTATATACAAATAAAGGCGGAGTACACGCCCAATCAGGAAAACCGCAAAATATACGATGAATTGTTTAAGGAATTTGTAACTTACTACAATTCTCAGAAGAGGGCATGCGCACGCATGAATAAGAACAAAGAAGGCGTGTGTTCAATATAAAGACTGTCAACATGATGAATCAGGAGGATATGAATCTATGGAATATGCAGAAATAATGAAAAGAAAAGACGAAATTTTGGAAAGACCCGTGCAACCGATACCAAAGGATAAACTGGATTCCGAGCATAAGCTCTATGCCCAACGCTGCAAGCGCTCGATAGATATTTTTGAGAAGGCAAAAGCGATGATTCCCGGCGGTGTTCAGCACAATTTAAGCCAGAACAAACCTTTTCCACTGGCCATGGACCGGGCCAAAGGCTATAAGATATGGGATGTAGATGGCAATGAGTATATCGATTATCTTATGTGTGGTGCGCCCATTATGCTTGGCCACAGCTACAAGCCGCTTGATGAAAAGATTATTGAAATCATCAGAGAAAAAGGGCCGGCTACCGGATTAACCTCGGAATATGAACTCCTGGCTGCTGCCGAAATCATCAAACACATGCCCGGTGTCGAAATGGTCCGTTTTCTCCAGTCCGGCACCGAAGCGGATATGGCGGCGCTGCGCATTGCGCGGGCATATACCGGCAAGCTTAAGATCATCAAGATAGGCGGCAGCTATCACGGCTGGTCTGATCAGATGATCTATTCGGTTCACATTCCCCGAACCGGCAATTTCGAGTCCAAAGGAATACCGGCGGAATGCTTTGCCCACATAGTTGATGTGCCGCCTAACGATTTCGAAGCACTGGAGAAAGCCTTTAAAGATAATCAGGATAAGGGCGGCGTCGCCGGCGTGATGGTAGAACCTATCGGCGGAGAATCAGGCGCCCATCCGGTTCATCCGGAATGGAACAAAACCATCCGGAAATTATGCGATCAGTATGGTTCGCTGATGATTTTCGATGAAGTGGTTACCGGTTTCAGGGTAGACATGGGTGGCGCTCAAAAACTTTACGGCATTACACCCGATATAACGGTGCTGGGCAAGATCATCACGCACGGTTATCCGTCATCCGGGGCTGTGGCAGGCCGTAGAGATGTCATGAAAGTCTGTTCGGGAAGCATGGGGGACAAGATTTTTGTCGGTGGCACACTGGCGGCCAATCCCATTTCCATGGCAGCCTGCTATTATGCATTGAAATATATGGTCGAAAATGACGCGGTAGCAAAGGCAACTGCTTACGCAAACAAACTGACCAAGGCTCTCAACGATCTTTACGCGACACGTCCGGATCTGGGATTTTTTGTTTATAATTTCGGCGCAATTTTGCATTACATGACGACTGCATTCTTTTCAATAGACTTAAACGCGCCAAACGCTCTGACCGAGATTTTCAGCCGAAAGCAGGTCGCGGATGACTATCAGGTAGTTACAATGGCCCATGGTCTGTGCACTCTGGCTGGAACCCGCATGTACACATGCATGCAGCACGATGATGAATCGTTGAAGAAAACATTGGAGATATGGGAATATGTGCTTTCGCTGATTCCAAAAAATTAACTCAACAAAGAAACTTATTTTTTAAGGAGTATAAAACCATGGCTGAAAAGAAAAATGCAAAAGATTCAGAAATAAAGATGGATGCTTTCGCGGATAAACCTATAACTATACCTGAAAGTATCGATATGGAAAACAATTTAATCGCCACCTATTGGCTAAAGGGTGATAAATCACTTGATGCTTCTTTAATCGGTCAGTTCCTGGCTATCGAACAGACCACCGGCACATGGGTGCCTGTTCCCGGTGAAACACCTGAAATCCGTGCCGGTCATGTCGCAAAAGTAATCGGCGCATACGAGGTCCCGTTTTATGAATACGGGATACCGCCTGAAGTTACAGAAAGACAGTGCATTTTACAACTTGCTTTTCCCGCGGCAAACGTCGAAGATCAGCTTCCCATGATGCTGACCGCAATAATCGGCAATATTTCCATGGTGCCCAATTTCAAGCTGTTGGATATCAGATTCCCCAAAGCCACACTGGATCAATACAACGGCCCGAAATTCGGAACCGACGGCTGGTGGAAAGTGCTCGGTCTTAAAAAAGGCCGTCCGTTGCTCAACAACATGATTAAGCCCTGCAGCGGCTATCCGCTGGAAGTCGGCGCCCGGCTCTTCAAAGAAGCGGCATTGGGCGGCTGTGATGTGATCAAGGACGACGAATTGATCGCCAACATGCGTTATAACGACGCGGTAAAAAGAGTAAAAACCTACATGAAGATAGAAAAAGAAGTATATGAGGAAACCGGAGAACATACTATCTACACCGTCAATGTCACCGACCGCCTGCCGCGCATGTTCGATCTGGCAAAACGTTGCGTGGACGCCGGAGTAAACGGCATGATGGTCAATTATCTGGCTGTAGGTCCGGAAGCCATGCGCGCGCTGGCAGACGACCCGGCTATCAATGTGCCGATACTTGCCCATATGGATGTGGCGGGAGCTTATTATATGGCGCCCAATCAGGGTATTTCTTCGCCGCTCATTCTCGGCAA
>JBEKUA010000225.1:0-3064 GCA_049515495.1 Smithella sp.
CACTGAAAATCAATGTTTTCACGATATCCTGCGGATTCACTTTTAAAAAAGCGCTGACTTCTTCAATGGTACGAACATCCGGCGTATTAACATTTTCCAAAGGCAGAAAATCCTCTTCAAATATTAATTTTTTCTCCGGACACGCCACTTCGGCTTTTTCCAGATTAGCCGCGTACGAACATTTTTCACAAAACACTATCGCGTCTTCGCCGGATTCGGCCATGACCATAAATTCGTGCGAATATTTCCCGCCGATGCTGCCCGAATCAGCTTCCACCGAACGGAATTGTAAACCGCAACGCCGGAAGATATTATTATAGGCGGCAAACATCTTCTCATAACTTTTCTCCGCGCCCTCTTCATCAACGTCAAAACTGTAAGCATCTTTCATTCCAAATTCCCGGCAGCGCATCACGCCAAAGCGCGGACGAACTTCATCGCGAAACTTTGTCTGAATTTGATAAAGATTGCGGGGCAACTGACGATAGGTTTTTATTTCATTACGGACCAAACTGGTTATGACCTCTTCATGGGTCGGCCCCAGACAGTATTCATGGTCATGACGATCACGAAATCTCAAAAGTTCTTTTCCATAATGCGTCCATCGTCCCGATTCTTCCCAGAGCTCCGCGGGCTGAACCATTGACAGATGAACTTCCTGCGCTCCGGCTTTATCCATTTCTTCCCGGATAATTTGTTCCAGCTTGCGGATAACGCGATAACCCAGAGGCAGGTATGAATATATGCCGCTGGTCAATTTTCTGATCATACCGGCTCTGATCATTAACTGGTGACTTATTACTTCGGCATCGGAAGGAACTTCCCGTCCCGTCGGTAAGAACATTTCTGAATAACGCATTAAATCTTTTTCCTTTCGTCCATCATTATATTTATCTCTTTAAGTAAAACTTTCACAAAGTCTTTTTCGTTAACTTTTTTTACAACTTTTCCCTTTTTAAAAAGAATCCCCTGCCCCTTGCCTCCGGCAATACCTACATCGGCATCCGCCGCTTCACCCGGACCGTTAACCACGCAGCCCATCAGAGCAATTTTCAAATAATCCTTTTTACCTGTAAGAGCCTTTTCTATTTTGCCGGTTACACTTAAAAGATCAATTTCACAACGCCCGCAAGTCGGACAGGAAACAATTTCGGGTCCCACCTTCCTGATTTTCAACGCACGCAAAATTCCATAGGCCAGGGGAATTTCCGAAACAGGATCGCCCGTAACAGACACCCTGATTGTGTCGCCAATGCCTTCATAAAGAAGAGTGCCTATTCCCAGCGCGGATTTAATTGCGGCATTAACCAGTGATCCGGCTTCCGTCACTCCCAGATGTAAAGGATAATCGGTTTTTGCCGAAATAGCGCGATAAGCATTGATCATCGTCGGGACGTCCGATGATTTAAGAGACAATTTAATCAGGCCGAAGCCCTGATCTTCCACCACCTCTATGTTTTGTAACGCGCTCTCGACAAGGGCATCAGCCGTCGCGCCCCCATATTTCGACAATAAATCTTTTTGCAGAGAGCCGGAATTAATGCCAATTCGAATCACTGTTTCCCGCTCTTTGGCCACCTTGACTATTTCGCGGATTTTATCCGGGGCGATATTGCCGGGATTGATTCTGATTCCCGCAACTCCCTGTTTCATGGTATTTATAGCCAGACGGTAATCGAAATGAATATCGGCAACGAGCGGAATATTAATTTTCTTTTTTATGGCGGGAATCGCCTGCACAGCTTCCTGATCAGGCACAGAGACGCGGATGACTTCACAACCGGCTCTGGCAAGGGCATTGATTTGCGCTATAGTGGCTTGCACATTCCGCGTATCCGTATTTGTCATCGATTGCACAACAATGGGAGAGCCCCCACCTATTGGTACAATACCAAGATTTATCTTTTTTGTTTTTCTTCTCCTGATAAAAGATAAATTTTCCACAAACGCCAACTCTCTAATGAATTTACAACATTTGAATTCATCTTCAACTAAAATATTATTAAACGACGAGGAAGTGAAGCTAAGGTTAAACTCAATTGCTCCGCCAACATTGCAGACACAATTGATCTGCCGGAAAAACTGTCCCCGCGATTGGATAAATTCCAAATCTCGAACGAAAAATCAATGGACGGGGAGTTTCATCGTTAACTGCGCCAATGCCGGATTTCTCTTCCCCACACTCTCAAAGGCGTCTGCTTTAGCTGTATTTGCCATATTTTTCGATGACTTATTTTTTTAACTACTCTCAATGACAATCGCAAAAGCTACCCCTTAATATTATTAGTATTAAATTTTTCTATTAATTTTTGATTAACATTATCCGGCACTAAAGTTTTAACCGTTCCTCCCAGACTTGCCACTTCTTTTATTAACTGGGAACTCGTATAAAACCATTTGAACCCGCTCATAAGAAACACGGTTTCGAGTTGTTTTGTTTGACGACGGTTCATCAGCGCCATTTGAAATTCATATTCAAAATCAGATAGCGCTCTCATTCCACGCAATATTATATTGGCGCCGGTAATTTTTAAATAATCAACCAGCAGACCTGAATAGCAATCCACCCTGACGTTTTTAGTATCCTTGAATATTTCGCGAATCATTTCCATTCTTTCTTCCACTGTAAAAAGATAAACCTTGTTGGGGTTGTAAGCGATAAGAATGACGATTTCATCAAACATTCTCAAACCCCTTTTGATAATATCGACATGACCATTCGTAATTGGATCAAATGATCCCGGGTATATTGCTATTCTTTTAACAAAATTTTCCTGCATCATTTATTCTCCATCTTTAAAAAAGTTAAGGCATTATCGCCATATTTTCTCTGATCTGTCAGATAAATATTTTTATCCATGGCCTCCGTGAAACTTTCTTTTATCGAATGTTGAATTATAACCACACCCTCTTCTTTGAAAATTTGATGTTTATTTAAGAGATTCAATGTTGTTCCGACCAGATTCCGGTTATAAGGCGGATCGGCAAATATAATATCAACTTTACATTTTTTTTTAAAAAGATCGCCTAAACCAAATTCAATATCTTTGGCAATTATACTGCA
>JBEKUA010000226.1:0-3062 GCA_049515495.1 Smithella sp.
CGCCTATAAAAACAGGGGAATTGCTTACACTAAACTCGGCCGGTATCAAATGGCCATCGAGGACTACAACAAAGCTATCCATCTAAAACCGGATAATGCCGATGTCTACTACAACAGGGGCGTTACTTACACTAAACTCGGCCGGTATCAAATGGCCATCGAGGACTACAACAAAGCAATCCGTTTGAAACCGGATGATGCCGCTGCCTACAACAATAGAGGAGCTATTTACATTAAATTTGACCAGTATCAAAAGGCCATCGAGGACTACAACAAAGCAATCCGTTTGAAACCGGATGATGCCGATGCCTACAACAACAGAGGAACTATTTACACTAAATTAGGCCAGTATCAGATAGCCATTGAAGACTTCAGTAATGCAATTCGCCTGAAACCGGACGATGCCGATACCTATTTCAACAGGGGATTTGTTTATTTTAATCAAGGCAACATCATTTCCGGCTGCCAGGACGCAAAAAAGGCCTGTGAATTAGGAAACTGTAAAATACTGGAAGCGGTTACCGGTAAAGGATTATGCCGGCGTTAACGCTGATCTTTTCACTTGAATCAGGAATAACCGTCTTTAGTGTTACGACACATTCTCAGGGCAGGGGATGACAAAGGATAAGATTATTCCAGCAGCTCGGCCATATACGAAATCATTTTTTCTGTGAGCCCCGGATAGACTCCTATCCAGAAAGTATCTTCCACGATTCTATCTGTATTTTTGAGGTTTCCAACAACCCGGAATCCTTTTTTTTCTTTTCTCATTTCATTAAAACATGGATGTTTTATGATGTTTCCGGCAAAAAGCATCCTTGTCTGCACACCATTTTCTTCGAGACGCCTTATGACTTCACTTCGTTTAACACCCTCTTTTACCGTTAAGAGAAAACCGAACCAACTCGGGTCGGAGTTTCTCGAAGGTTCAGGAAGAATGTATTTATCGCTGAGATGAGATAATTTTTCTTTTAAAAGACTCCAGTTGTTTTTTCGTTTTTCGATAAATTCAGGAAGCTTGTCCAACTGCGCGCAACCAATCGCTGCCTGCATATCCGTGACTTTTAAATTGTATCCGAAATGTGAATAAACATATTTGTGATCGTAACCGGCAGGCAGTTCACCAAATTTTCGCGTGAATCTTTTGCGGCAGGTATTATCCTTTCCGGATGGGCAATAACAATCCCTTCCCCAATCCCGAAGCGAGAGTATGATCCTTGATAATTCAGGGTCATTTGTATAAACCGCTCCGCCCTCACCCATCGTCATATGATGAGGCGGATAGAAACTGGATGTCCCGATATGTCCGAAAGTTCCTGTGTATTTCCACTCATTCCTGTATTTATATTTCGACCCGAGCGAATCACAGTTGTCCTCTATTAACCAGAGCTTGTTTTCATCACAAAACTTTTTTACTTTTTTGATATCAAAAGGGTTGCCCAGCGTATGAGCCAGCATCACAGCCTTTGTTTTTCTGCTTAGGGCTTTATCCAGCAAATTTACATCTACATTATATTCGGGGATGGTGACATCGACAAAAACAGGAATCGCTCCATATTGCAGAATTGGTGTTATAGTTGTGGGAAAACCGGCGGCTACCGTGATAACTTCATCGCCTCTTTTGATTTTTTTATCTTTTAATTTATCGCCGGTGAGCGCCATGAAGGCGAGAAGATTCGCGGAAGAACCGGAATTCACAAGATAGGCGTGTTTTACTTTTAAAAAGGATGCAAAATTATTTTCAAAATCATCGGCAAATCTTCCTGTTGTAAGCCAGAAATCAAGAGAGGCATCCACAAGGTTAATTAATTCTTTTTCATCATAGACTCTGCCCGCGTAGGATATTGCCTGCCCTTTTTTAAAACTCCTGTTCTTATCTCCGGAATTTAAATTTTCTTCGTAATATTTTTTTACAAGAGTTAAGATTTCTTTTTTATCCATGATATTCTTCGATCTGTTTTGACGTAATTTCGCTCAAATTCCCTTTTTCCAGATACACTTTGTACCATTCAACTACTTTTTTAACCGCAGTTTCACTATTCCATCTGGGTTTCCATAAAAGCTTTTTTTTAGCTTTAGATGAATCAAGTTTCAGATAATTTGCTTCATGCGGGGCGTTGGGGTCTTTTTTAATTTCATATCCGGCATTATTCCCCCAGGATTCACAGAAGGCATTTATTACATTAAGGACAGTTTTTGCATCTTTTTGGTTCGGCCCAAAGTTCCAACCTTCCGAAAATTCCTTTGGGAATTTGCATAAAGATTCCGCGAGCATTATATATCCGGAAAGAGGCTCAAGCACATGCTGCCATGGTCTGGTTGAGTCCGGATTCCTGATAATTATTTTTTCTTTATTCATGATTCCACGAATACAATCAGGAATAAGCCTGTCGGCAGCAAAATCCCCGCCGCCTATAACATTCCCTGCCCTTGCCGTTGCTATTCCGATTTTTGTTCCTGAATCATAAAATGATTTCCGGTATGAATCCGTAATAAGTTCTGAACAAGCCTTGGAATTAGAGTAAGGATCAAAACCGCCCATTGGTTCATTTTCTCTGTAAGCGGCTTTGGGCCTTTCTCTGTTTTCATAGCACTTATCAGTCGTGATATTTACAATGGCTTTTAAAGTGTCATGGCCTCTGAAAGCCTCAAGCAAGTTGAGAATTCCCATAACATTTGTAGTATAGGTCTCAACAGGGTTTTTATAGGATTCGCGAACCAGAGGCTGCGCGGCCAGATGAAAAGCAATTTCCGCGCCTTTGATATGTTTTTTGAGACGATTCAAATCACGGACATCACCGTGGACAGATTTAATTTTTGATTTCAAATCCAGTAATTTAAACAAACTGGGTTTTGTCGGAGGATCGAGTGCGTAACCCGTAACAGAGGCTCCCATTTCCCAAAGCCAGAAGGAAAGCCACGAGCCTTTAAATCCGGTGTGGCCGGTTATAAAAACTTTTTTCCCTTTCCAGAATTTATGCGAAACGTTTCTCATTATTTCCAGACTTTCCAGGGCGCATTACCTTTTTCCCACAGATCATTGAGATATTTGGCGTCTTTCA
>JBEKUA010000227.1:0-3057 GCA_049515495.1 Smithella sp.
CGTCGTGTTCACGTAGCAAAGAACCTTTGCCTTTGGATGCTCCGTTTTGAGTTTACGGAGTTGATCTGCCGTGATCATATCCGCCATGGGACAGCCGGCCTTCCTGTCGGGGATGAGGACGATCTTTTCCGGTGATAGGATTTTTGCCGTTTCTGCCATGAAATAGACACCGCAAAACACGATAACATCCGCCGTGGTCTTTGATGCCTGAATGCTCAGTCCCAGTGAATCTCCTACATAGTCGGCTATATCCTGAACCTCGGGGATCTGATAATTATGCGCCAGAATGACGGCATTTCTCTCTTTTTTTAATTTATTGATCTTTTCGATAAGTTCCATATAAAACCTCTTTTATTCTCGGCCTTCCGTAACTGGAAGCAACCCCTAGTATTTATTCCTTAAGATTTTTCGCTGCGTTTTTGTAGGCAGGAGAAATTGAACGTAATTTACTAATGATGCCTGGTAATACCTCAAGTACGTAACGGATGTTGTCCTCCGTCGTCTGTCTTCCCAGAGAAAATCTCAATGAACCATGGGCAAGTTCAAGAGGAAGTCCAATGGCTGACAAAACATGGGATGGTGCCAGATTCGAGGAGGTACAGGCGGAGCCGGTTGAACAGGCAATGCCCTCCATATCGAGTTTCAGAAGCATGGATTCACCATCCACATATGAAAATGAAACATTGACGTTATTCGGGAGCCTCTGTAAAGGATGACCGTTTAAACGGGAATGTTCAATCTTTGTAAGAATGCCATCGATCAACATATTCCGCAGGACAGTCAGTTTTTCTATTTCATTTACAACTTCTTCTTTGGCCAGTTCCACGGCTTTTCCCAAACCGACAATTCCCGGCACATTATGAGTAGAGGCGCGGCGTCTTTTTTCCTGATCGCCTCCACGTAATATGGGCTCAATGCGCGTTCCTTTTCTCACGTAAAGAATGCCGATACCTTTCGGTCCATATAGCTTATGAGCGGACGCACTCAGGAGATCAATCTGAAGTTCATTGACACTTATCGGAAAATGACCGAATGTCTGTACCGCATCAGTATGAAAATAAATTCCGTTTTCCCTGGCGATTTTACCGATTTCGATCAGGGGTTGAATCGTGCCTATTTCATTATTTGCATGCATAATGGAAATCAAGATGGTCTTTCCCGCAATTGCCTTCCGTACATCATCGGGATCGACAAGGCCGTATTCATTCACCGGTATGAGGGTAACTTCAAATCCCTCTTTTTCGAGAAAATGGCAAGCCTCCAGAATGGAATGATGCTCTGTCTTCGAGGTAATGATGTGGTTGCCTTTTTCCCGTCTGGCATGCGCAATGCCTTCAATCACCGTATTGTTGCCTTCTGTTCCGCCGCTTGTAAAAATAATTTCCTCAGGTGATGCCTCGATAAAAGACGCAACGGTTTTTCTTGCCTCCTCCACGAGATGTTTAGCTGTCTGGCCGAAGGCATGAAGACTCGATGGATTTCCGTAAACCTCAGTAAAGCAGGGAAGCATGGCCTGTAAAACCCGGGGGTCCGTCGGAGTTGTGGCGGCGTTATCCAAGTAAAGTTTTTTCATTGTAAATTTCCCGCCAAGTTCAAATATTATGCATCATTGTTTTCTGAGCTTTTTCCTGATTCATCTTTACCAGCATATCCAGGGTAACCGAATTCAGGGTCTCGGAAATTTTTCCCCCGATAATTTCCCAGATGTCGTGACTGGCACAGATGGGTACTCTAGGACATGTGGATGGATTCCTGACACAATCGACAAGGGAACAATCCCCTTCTAAAACGTCGATAATCTCTTTCATGGTGATCTGTGACGGATCTTTCGCCAGAAGGTATCCTCCATGGGCTCCCCGAATAGAATTAACAAGACCTATTCTCCGAAGAGGTATGATAATCAGGCTCAAATATTTCTCAGAGATATTTTCTCCTTTGGCAACGTCTTTTAAAAATACCGGCCCTTTGCTATAATTAAAGGCCAGCGCCACCATCAGCCTGACACCATATCTTGCTCTTGTTGAAAGTTTCATATTACTCCTCTGTAAATACTACTTATACTATCTTTTTAGTAGTAATTAATGTATTGAAAAGGGATTGTCAAGAGAAAAACAGAGGTTTATACTACCTACATAAATACTGCTGTATTTGATTGCATCCGGATAATCATTTTAAGTTATATACAATAAATGTAAAATGGGGATTTAGCTAATCACTAAACCCCCATTATTACTCATGAATGAATAAAATTATGGTGCCGAAGACTGGACTTGAACCAGCACGGATTTTGTCCACTACCCCCTCAAGATAGCGTGTCTACCAATTCCACCACTTCGGCATCAAAATGTATCAATACTTCTATCCGCACGATATTTTGTCCAAACTCTATGAATTCGCTCGCGGGATAATCAAATAAAAATAGCCTTAATTACTTGCCAACCGGTGTGGCAGGTACTGCCGGCAGTTTTCCTGCATCCGGGCTTGTCACGGGAAGTGTCTGTTCCTTCACAGGGAGTCTTTGCTGACCTATTAATGAAGAACTTCTATGGCTTGCCGTATAGGTAAGTGTAAGAGATGTAAGCATAAAGAGTATGGCTATTGCCGCAGTCAGTTTTCCCAAAAACGTACCGGCTCCTGAAGAGCCAAAAACCGTTTGGCTGGAACCGCCGAACGCCGCGCCCATATTAGCTCCCTTGCCTGCCTGTAGCAGCACAATCACAATCAAAACAAGGCACGCTAAAATATGTAAAATAATCAATAATGTATACATAAATTCTCTCTTATAAAAAATTATTAATCTTAATCAAGGTTTGCAGAGCCAACCAAAACTTCACTTATTTTTCAGGGACTTTTTTTATATCATTCGCTTAAAACCTGTGGACAATATCAAAACGGTATAAGCTAGTCAACTTTTTTCTTTCTGTCACTTTTTCTATCAAGTTAGACCCTTATTTAACAAAAGCCTTCTTATAATTAACGGCTTAAAGTAACACCTGTCCGGTTGCAGTATTTGTTTATTGGACACCGGCTGCAAAGGGGCGAAACCGGCTTACATGT
>JBEKUA010000228.1:0-3055 GCA_049515495.1 Smithella sp.
ATATTAGAAGCTATGATTTCCGTAGTGAAACGTTTAACGCCTTCCTTATCTTCCCATGAACGTGTCTGAATACGCCCCTCTATGAAAACAAGCTTGCCTTTAACGAGGTAATTGCCGCATATTTCGGCCAGTTTCCCCCATGTAACTATTCTATGCCATTCAGTTTTTTGAACTTTTTCTCCATTTTTATCTTTCCATTGTTCATCCGTGGCTAAATTAAAATTTGTGACCATCGTGCCATCGGGCGTATAACGAACATCCGGATCTTTACCCAGTCTTCCAATCAATATTACCTTGTTTACCATATCGCCCACCTCCTGTTGATAAATCGCCACCTATATACATAACATTTCTGCTCGTGGCAAACTAATTTTGTGTAGAAAAATATTTTAAATAATATTTACCATGTAAAACTAAGCAATAATGATCATACTTGACTATTTGGCAAAAAAAATATAATTAAACAAACTTTGCAAAAGTGGAGAAATTATGGAAGATAATGAACTTTTAAATATCCGCTTGGAAAAAATATCGGATTTAAAAGCAGCCGGGATTGATTTATATCCCAACGATATCAAGCCTCAAAATACAACGGCAGAAATATTGGACGGGTTTGGTAATGCCGATGATGAAGTTCTGGCGAAGTTAACATCTAGTTTTTCTATCGCCGGACGTTTAATGGCCGTACGTAATTTCGGTAAAGCTGCGTTTATCAAAATTCAAGATTATAAAGGCAAAATTCAAGGTTATGTAGCCAAAAACATTCTCAGCGCAGAGGCTTATTTTGTTTTTAAAAAACTGGATATAGGTGATATCATTTATATATCCGGAAAGTTGTTTCGCACAAAGACTGGTGAATTGACTATTGAAGCACAGGATTTAATCCTTCTTTCCAAATCCATCCGCCCCTTACCGGAAAAATGGCATGGCCTTACTGATGTCGAAACAAGATACCGCCAGAGATATCTTGATTTAATTGCCAATCCCAAGGTTAAAGAGATTTTTTATCGGCGAAGCCGTATTATCAAACTTATCAGGCAATTTATGGACCAACATGATTTTCTGGAAGTGGAAACGCCGATGATGCAGCCTCATGCGGGAGGCGCCATAGCTCGTCCTTTTAAAACTCATCATAATGCTTTGAATCTGGATTTTTACCTGCGAATTGCCCCCGAACTTTATTTAAAACGTCTCGTTACCGGCGGATTGGAAAAAGTTTACGAAATTAACAGAAACTTTCGCAATGAAGGAATTTCCACTTTTCATAATCCCGAGTTTACCATGATGGAATTTTACCAGGCATATAGCACTTATGAAAATTTAATGTCTTTTACGGAAGATTTATTTGCCTTCATTGCCACGGATATATTTGGCGGGCTGAAATTTAATTATCAAAACACGGAAATAGATTTGACACCTCCGTGGAGGCGCATTTCCGTGAAAGAAGCCCTTGTGCAAATAGCCGGCATGGAGCCGGCTGGTTTAGAAGATCAAACCAAAGCTTTAGCCTTTGCCCAAAAAAACGGATGCAAGGTGAAAGAAACCGATCATTTAGGAAAAATTTTGATGGCCATTTTTGATGAAATTGTGGAAAAGAAGCTTATCCAGCCAACATTTGTGACTCATTATCCGGTGGTCATATCTCCCCTGTCCAGAAGATCAAAAAATGATGCGGATCTGACAGATCGTTTTGAATTGTATATTTACGGCAGAGAGATTGCCAATGCGTTTTCAGAGTTAAACGACCCGGTTGATCAGAGGGGAAGATTTCTGCAGCAATTACAGGAAAGAGAAGCTGGTGACGAAGAAGCTCACGAAATGGACGAAGATTACATCAAGGCATTGGAATACGCTATGCCGCCTACCGCCGGTGAAGGCATCGGTATTGATCGACTTGTAATGCTTTTTACAGATTCAGCTTCTATCAGGGATGTCATTTTGTTTCCGCTTTTAAAAACTAAACAGGAATAAAATGACGAATAAATATTATTTTCTAAAAAATAGAATTTGTCTCAAACTACAGGATATAATATATTCTTATGCCCTATGAACTTTTTATAAGTAAACGTTATTTAAGCGCAAAACGAAAACAAGTATTTGTTTCGGTCATAACGTTTATATCTATCTTTGGTATTTTTCTGGGTGTGGCGGCTTTAATTATTGTGTTGGCGGTCATGAACGGATTTGAAGAGGATTTGCGGACAAAAATTTTGGGAATTAAATCCCATATTGAACTGACAACCGATTTGACTGGTCCCATGAAAGATTATCAAAAAGTTCGCGAAAGAATTGCTGATGTAGAAGGAGTTGTTGCTTCCACGCCGTTTATTTACAGCCAGGCGATGATACGCAGCAGTAATGGCGTTATGGGTGTGGTCATTCGCGCTCTGGATACTCAAAGCGCTTTTAAAGTGATTAATTTGGGAAAAATCAAAGAGGGCAACATTGAATATTTAAATAAAATTCCTCATGAAATTTCTCCGAATTATAAAAGTAATGGCGCGCCGCCGGATGGAATTGTTATCGGCAAAGAAATGGCCAGAAATCTGGGGGTCTTTCTTTATGATACTGTAACCATTATTTCGCCGGTAAGTATTTCCACTCCCATGGGAATGGTGCCCCGCATGAAAAAATTCGTCGTTGTTGGTATCTTTGAATCCGGATTTTACGAATACGATTCGACATTGGCCTATTTGTCTTTGCAAAGCTGTCAGGACTTTTTACAAATGGGTAATACTGTTACGGGAATTGACATCAAAGTTGATGATATTTATAAGGCAGACAGCATTGCCCGAAAAATTCAAAGTAAACTGGGGTTTCCTTTTTGGACGCAAAACTGGATGCAAATGAATAAAAACTTATTTTCTGCTTTAAAGTTGGAAAAACACGTCATGTTTATTATTCTGAGTTTAATAGTCCTCGTTGCCGCGTTTAATATAATCAGCGCACTGATAATGATTGTAATGGAAAAAAATAAAGATATTGCTATTCTGAAATCAATGGGGGCGACTTCCCGAAGCATTATGAAGATATTTATTTTTCAAGGTCTGATTAT
>JBEKUA010000229.1:0-3054 GCA_049515495.1 Smithella sp.
TCTCCTTTCAACGCGATAAAGAGATTTCCTTTGCTTATCAACCGCGAATCCGTAGAAATCCCGTAAAACGGAAATTCCTGAGCTCCGGAAACTAAAGTTCCGGCAGTTGCCTTCAGCACATCTTTTAACGAAAAAACTGGCGAATCATTAATCATCAATTTATTGTAAATGACTCCTTAATTTTAAAATCTGCGTTACAACAACACGGTCATCAAACGGTATCTTTTGGTTTCCCAAAATCTGGTAATCTTCATGCCCCTTGCCCGCGACTAAAATAATATCTCCACTTTCAGCCACATCTATTGCTGCCTCAATCGCCTTTCTTCTTTCCGGAATTACCGTGTAGCAATGCGTATCATCTTTGCATTTCAAATTATCGGATTCTGTTTTTTTTATCTTGCTTCCATCAATTCCTTGCTCTATTTCCACAATGATAGTCATAGGATCTTCAAGGCGAGGATTATCAGACGTTATAATAGTTAAATCACTATAGCGCGTGGCTGCTTCTCCCATGAGCGGTCTTTTGCCCCTGTCTCTGTTTCCTCCACAGCCAAAAACAGTAATTATTCTTTTTTTCTTAAGTTCCACTAAACTTTGCAGCACGCGTCTTAAAGCATCATCGGTATGCGCGTAATCAACAAAAATATTAACGTCTTCGGGGGAAGCAACTCTTTCAAGTCTTCCCGGCACACAAAACAAATTTTCAATTCCTCTTTTGATCACCTGGGAAGGAACCTGTAAAATAACCGCCGCTCCAACAGCAGCCAAAATATTGTAGAGGTTAAATTTGCCTATAAGAGGCGATGCTATGGAAACGGTTCCTCCGCCTAAATCAATCCGGACATTTATTCCCGTCAATGATAATTTATAGTCCTTCGCCATGATTGCGCAATCGCTCTCTATTCCATAAGTCAATGCCGGCAGAGGCACTTCCTGTAAAATTCTCTGCCCCCACTGATCATCGGTATTGATAACCATTTTTTGCGAATGAACTTTTTTGCTTTGAGGCAAAATCTCGGCAAAAAATCTTTTCTTCGCCTGAAAATAATTTTCCATTGTTAAATGATAATCAAGATGATCGCGGGTAAGATTGGTAAAAACACCCATATCGAAGTCGCAGTCCTCAACTCTCTTCATGTCAACGGCGTGAGATGAAACCTCGGCAATAACATGAGTAACGCCATCATCGGCCATCGCACGCATGATTCTCTGCATCTCATAAGATTCCGGAGTAGTATTGGGCGCGGGATAGGTTTTATCATTGTAACGATAATTGACAGTGCCTAAAACCCCGCATTTAAAACCGGCCGCTTTTAATATAGATTCGAGAAGATAGGTGATCGTTGTTTTACCATTTGTTCCAATAACAGCAACGAGCACCAGATGGCCGGACGGATTATCGAAATAATTTTTGGCTAAAATACTCAGAGCACGCCGACTGTCGGACACTTTGATTGCTGTTACTTGAGAGGGAAACTGTAAGTTTTTCTCATAAACAATAAACTGCGCGCCACAAGCTATTGCTTCTGTAATAAAATCATGCCCATCATTTTTTAAGCCGGGAATAGCCACAAACAGAGAACCCTGTTTACATTTATCCGCGGAAAAACACACAGCAGATACCTCTCCGGAAGGATCTCCTGAAACATTTATTATATCCAGTCCCTCAATTATGCGAGCCAGTTTCATACGAACCTCAATTATTTAGCTCAAAAACAACATTGCATAAGCGCTCATCACCAAGCGGTGTGTGTGCCAGCGGATATTGACGCACAGCCCAGCCATTGCCTGATATTTTAAGCTCTATTGATTCAGATTTAGCTTTCTTCATCGCTTCTCTCATTGATAAACCTGAAAAATCAGGCATGGTTAATCCATCATCTTCGGCAGAACTCTGTGGAGCCAAAGTCTGCTGCACCGAAACAAGCTGAACTTTATCTGTCTTCTCTTTTTCGAAAACAGGAGTTTCCCTGATATTTGTTTTAAAGCAATTGAGTATTTGTTCTCCGATATTCTTAAACACCGGCGCAGCGGCAACCCCCCCCCATTTGTCTCTTTGCGGTTCGTCAAGAATTACCAGAATGGCAACCTGCGGGTTCTCAGCCGGAAAAAATCCCATAAAAGACGTTCGCACTTTTTCCGAAGAATATACGCCGCGGGTAAAATCGAATTTCTGAGAAGTCCCTGTCTTGCCGGCTACAGCAACATTGACAATGCGCGCGTTTTTACCGGTGCCGTCAGGAGCGCCGACAACTTCAGTCAACATATTGGTAAGACGCCTGGACGTGTCCGGTGAAATAACTTTGCGAACTACCGTCGGCGTGTAAAGTTTGACAAGGTGATTATCTTTGTCGGCAATGCCGCGCACGACATACGGTTTCATTAAAACTCCGTTATTAGCAACAGCTGAGACGGCGGCAATTAATTGAATTGCCGTAACCGAAACACCCTGGCCAAAACCAATCATCGCAGTATCAACAGGCACCCAATTTTTTACCGGTCTGACGGCTCCGGCAGACTCGCCGGGCAGATCTATACCGGTTCTGGTCCCAAAACCAAATTTCTGTATATAATTATAAAATTTTTCTTTTCCCATTTTTTGAGCGATTTTTGCGGCGCCGATATTACTGGAATATTTTAATATATCTTTGACGTCTAACACCCCATGACGTTTCTTGTTTGCTTCATGAATGACACGATTTGCTATTTTATAGTTTCCATTTTCACAGAAAAACTTGTCTGATTCCTTAATAATTTTTTCCTCCAGTGCACCTGCCACTAAAAAAGGTTTGAAGGTTGATCCCGGATCAAAATAATCGGTAATGGCGCGATTCCGCCATTTTTCCGGTGTAAGCCCTTCGATGTTATTGGGATTGAATCCTAATTGGTTGGCCATCGCTAAAATCTCTCCCGTTTTGGGATCCATGACAATAGCAAGTCCCGCTTTTGCGCCC
Source organism: Smithella sp. (assembly GCA_049515495.1). Lineage (GTDB taxonomy): Bacteria > Desulfobacterota > Syntrophia > Syntrophales > Smithellaceae > Smithella. The sequence goes on from JBEKUA010000229.1 coordinate 2,955, forward strand.
TTGGAGAGAACAGCTTCTTTTAACTGAGTTTCCACAAGGTATTGAATCCGATTATCAATCGTTAAGACAAGATTTACATTTTCATCTTTTTGAGTTTCGC
>JBEKUA010000230.1:0-3041 GCA_049515495.1 Smithella sp.
CGGAACCATGGATAAAAACAAGACTTTGTTTGTTATCGCGCTCATCGCTTTCGTTTATCAGACAGGCAATTTTTACCGATTCAATGTTAAAATATTTCAGCATATGCTTAAAATCCCCTGGAAGTTAACTATCACAAAAGCAAAATTTAATGCAATGGAAGAATAAAGCGCTTGACCGGACTCGATTTGACAATATAAGAAGAAAAAGAAGTGTTGTTGAAAAGCGCGTTTTTACGTGGCTATTTTAAAAAGCTCAGATGCCAGGCGTGCAAAAAACGAACAGCAAGGCGTGGATATACATTGAGCAGTGCGTTTTGCGGCGCAACACATCAAATGAGCGTTTTTGAACAGCCACAAAGACGCATGAATAATATTGGAGGTGTTAAAATATGCTCAAAGAAAAAAAAATCGCCATCATTGGCGGCGGTAAAATGGGAAGTATCATTGCCCAGGGGTTAATTGCCCATAAAATCACTTCCCCCAGGAATATAACTGTGACTGATATTGATAAAGCAAAGCTTAATTCTCTACGTTCATCAATGAAGTTAAAGGTCTCCGGTAATAATGAAAAAGCCGCAAAAGAAGCAGACATAATTATTCTCGCCGTTAAACCGCAAAATATGGCCGTCACACTTAAAGAGATTAGCTCCGTTATTGATAAATCTAAGCTGGTTATTTCGATCGCTGCCGGAATTACAACAAATTTTATTGAAAACTCTCTGTCAAAAGGCGTCCGGGTTGTAAGAGTAATGCCCAACACGCCCGCACTTGTCGGCAAGGGGGCTACGGCAGTAGCCGGAGGAAGCCGCGTTAAAGCCGGTGATGTTAAGCTTACGCAAGCTATTTTCAATGCCGTGGGTATCAGTGTACGTGTAAAAGAAAAACATATGGATGCTGTAACCGGGTTGAGCGGCAGCGGTCCCGCTTATTTTTTTCTTATTATCGAAGCTCTTATTGAGGCCGGATTTAAAAAAGGATTGTCCCGTGACTTATCCAAGCAACTGGCCGCGCATACCATGATGGGAGCCGCCCACTTGTGTCTTAAAAGCGATAAAGAACCGGCGCAATTAAGGGAAATGGTAACATCGCCCGGCGGCACTACCGCAGCAGGATTAAAGGTAATGGAAGAAGAAAATCTTCGCGAGATAATCATTGCCGCTGTTGAGGCTGCGACACGGCGATCTAAAGAACTAGCCGCGGGGAAATAGCTTCCGGATAAAACAAAAAATAAATCAGCTGGTTTATTTTTTATTCTTCATTCTTTTTTTGTTTTTCGATAATGCTACTATCCGGTTTCTCCGGCTCAGAAGTAACAATACTTTCTTCCGGATTGAACGGTTCCCCGGTTGTTTCCCTGGCCGGTTCCATTGCCGGCTCCCTTGCCGGCTCAATGACAAGCGGAAAATGCTCCTCGTGATGATCCTGTATAACCGGCAGATTTTCGGCGGCTGGGATTTCCGGAACTGTTTCCGGCGTAGCATCCGGCACTGGGGACATTTCCTTTACTATTTCCACCGGTCTTCTTTTTTTGTGGCGAGGTCTCCTTCGACTTTTCTTTTTAGCGGGTATTTCCACATTTGCCGAACCGTTTTCTTCAATTGAACTTTTGTCATTAGTGGTTGATACAGAAATTTCATCTGTTTTCACAGAAGATTCCTCTTGAGGCTCCTGAATTTCAGCCTGCTCTTTTATTATTTGCTGTATTTCCACACTGTCCCACGGTACATCCACGCTACCCGAAATATTCAAAGTGAGATCGAATTCCGATTCCAAATTCAAAAGTTCCTTTCTTTTGCGATTCAGAATGTAATTAGCGATTTCGTGTGGTAAAATTATTTTTAATTCTGAATAAATACCTCTAACAGCGTCTGATTCAATTTTGCGGAACGCTCCCAAAGCGGCATATTCCAGAGATGGACGCAAACCGCTCCCTTTACAGTAAGGACATCTTGTGTAACTTATTTCCTGAATTGTTGATTGTTTTTTTTGCCGTGATAATTCGAGCATCCCGAACTTGGAAATACGTGAAAGCTGAATCCTGGCCTTATCAATACTAAGCGCTTTTTTAAAAGATTTCTCCACTTCCGCAATATTTTTTTTGTCCATCATGTCAATAAAATCTATGACGATCAATCCGCCTAAATCCCTCAAGCGCAGCTGCCGCGCAATTTCTTCGCTGGCTTCAATGTTTGTTTTGAAGGCTGTTTCTTCAATATTTCTTTTATTGGAACCGCGGCCGGAATTTACATCTATTGTAATCATGGCCTCCGTCGGATTTATTACAATGTGCCCTCCGGATTTCAGGTCCACTCGTTCCTGATAAATAACGCGTATTTGTTCTTCCAATCGAAAACTGTCAAAAATGGGAGTCTTTTCTTTATATTGCTTGATAATTCGTAAATGACGCGGAGCCACGGCTTTTAAGTAAGCGCGCATTTTACCATAAGTGTCCCGATCATCAACCAGAATTTCTTCAATTTCAGGCGTCAAATAATCGCGTAAACTGCGCACGCCAAAGTCTGTTTCCTGGTAAATCAGAGAAGGCTTACTGATGCTTTTTACTTTATTGCAGATTTCCTTCCAAAGACGCATCAGAAGCTGATAATCGCGGGAGATTTCCTGCTTTGTCCGATTGAATCCCGCTGTCCTGACGATAAATCCCATATCTTCAGGGATTTTAATTTGTTTCATTATACTTTTTATTTTTTGCCGGTCTTCTTCATTTTCTACTTTGCGGGAAATGCCACTGCCGGGTTTATTGGGAAGCAGAACTACATATCTGCCGGGAAGAGAGATATAAGAAGTTAAAAGAGCTCCCTTATTGCCTATCGCTTCCCTTACAGCCTGAACTATTATTTCCTGTCCCGCTTTTAAAACAGGTCTGCCATCGGCCTGGCCGTTTGTCTGTGCGGTCAAATACTCATGGCTGACATCCTTAAGCGGAAGAAAACCATCTTTACTGCCGCCATAATCAACAAAGGCCGCTTGCAGGCCTCGTTCAACTTTAAGAACCTTGCCTTTAAAAATATTACCGGTAATGG
>JBEKUA010000231.1:0-3039 GCA_049515495.1 Smithella sp.
CCGAAGTAAACTTTAATCTGCCCATGGCGTTATCTGTACGGGTCAAAGATTTTCAGATGGATTCCACCCACGATTTTGGTCCGATGGCTCTGGATAATTTAATCATTTACCGGAATACGGTTACTTTCAGAAACCTTTAAATTTAAACAAGTGAATTCGCAAGCGAACAAACACCATCGCTTGCTATTGTTTACTTAAAGGTCTGCTGAAAAATTAAGGCTAAAATGTAATTCTCTAAAATAACATCGGGAGGTGGCCATCTTCGTGGAAGCATTCGTAATCGCCGCCATTTTCGCAGTAATTGTATCCTTTACTGCCGGTATTTATCCTCTTCAGGATCAGCCAAAATCGGAAATTGACATTGCCCTTCCCGGAACGGGACCGGGGTATTTACAGGCCTATGTGAATCCGGCCTCGGAAATTAACAAAGGTCATTTAATAAAGCAGGGTTATGACTATTCCTGCGGTTCCGCCGCTCTTGCTATTATTCTCAATTTTTATCTGGGAGAAAATTTTACAGAAAAGCAGGTTATCCAGGGGCTTCTTCATTATGGTGATAGCGAGCAGATAGCGAAACACCAGGCTTTTTCCCTGCTGGATATGAAGAAATTTGTTCAAGTGCTCGGTTATAAGGGAGAGGGCTACAAAGCCGACCTGGAGGACTTAAAATCTGTCACCACGCCCTGCATCGTTCCTATAAAGATCCTCGATTACCGTCATTTTGTAGTTTTCAGGGGTATTCACAATGGGCATATCTTTTTCGCTGACCCGTGGAGGGGCGATATCAGTTTCACGCTAAATGAATTCAATGACATGTGGTACGAAAAGGTTTTTTTTGTGGTTTCCGCGGGGGATGAGCCGGTGCTGAGCAATCTGCGATTGAAACCCGAAGACCTCAAGTACATTGATGAGGACGCGGTCAGACTAATTACTGCAGGCAACAAAACCCAGGCTGAGCTTGCCGCCGAAGAACGGGAATTTAAATTGTTAATTAATAATCCCGGTACGTTCCAATACTACAGGCCAAAGAAATAATATGAGCATAATTTTCAATTTCCCATGCCCGAAAATTATGACGCCATAAGTCTTGCCATCTCAATGTATTAGAACTCTTTTCCACGGATAAAGTTTACCGCGTTGCGGAAAATTACAAGCCCTTGACCTTCTTCCGGAAGTTTTTCCCTCGTCCAGCGGGGATGATTGACGCGGCAAAGATAAGCTTCAGGATGTGGCATCAGGCCGAAAAGCCGTCCCGATTCATTACAAATTCCGGCAATAGCATTGATTGAGCCGTTAGGATTGGCCGGATAGTCCATAGACGTTCGTCCGTTCTCCCCGCAGTATTGAAGAGCGCAGATATTTTTAGTTTCGATTTGCCGCAAAATGGATGCACTTCCGGGAATAAATTTGCCTTCGCCGTGCCGGACGGGCAGATACAAAATATCGACTCCCCTGGTGTAAACGCATGGGCTTTGCGCGTTAGCCTTCAGATAAACCCAGCGATCTTCAAAACGCCCCGAATCATTGTAGGTTAAAGTAGCGCTTTGTCTGCTATAATCACCATTTTGCGCCGGCAACAATCCCAGTTTAATCATCAGTTGAAAGCCGTTACAGACGCCTAAAATTAATTTCCCGGCATGAATGAATTTAAGCAACTGATCGTAGAGTAAATCCCTGCTGCCCGGAATGCGGGCGCAGAGAAACCGATTGGCGCCCGCTTTGGCCGAGCCCAGATCATCACCATCGAGAAATCCGCCCGGCAGATTGAGAAAGGAATAGTCAACCAGATGCTTCTTTCCGTAAAGCAGTTCACTTATGTGAACAATGTCCACAACATCGGCGTCGGCCAGTTTGCAGGCGTGCGCCATTTCCATTTCGCAGTTGGTGCCGTTGCCGGTCAATACTATAGCTTTTACTTTACGGTGCATATATAAATCCTGCTTTTAAAAATTAAGAGGCTTTTGCCATGCTTCTTTAAGTTTGCTTATCTTTTCTTTAATGATTAATTTACCATCCAGACCGGTTATCTGAAACAAACCGTCACTGGCGATAAGGCCGATAAGTCCAATGATGTTTCCGGCCATGATTTTTTCCAGAGAGCTTTGCGCCTCCGGATGAATGGTGATGATCAAACGGCTGGCCGATTCCGAAAATAAAATATAGTCGTCTCTTCTTTTTCCTCTGTAGGGAACGGAATTTAAATCAATATTCATGCCGAGCCCGCCGGCAATGGATATTTCGGCAAGCGCCACAGCCAGTCCGCCGTCAGAGCAATCATGGCAGGAAGCTATATTGCCTTGCTGTATTGCTTTATGCAGGGCACGGTAAATTTTGAGGGCTCTTAAGGCATCCACCCGGGGAATATTATTGCCGGTGAAATTTCGCATGGCGAACCATTCCGAACCGCCCATTTCATCTTTCGTCTCGCCAATGATATAAACTAGATCGCCCGGCTTTTTGGCATCCATGGTGACGGCCTTGCGCACGTCCCTGATTCCGCCGATGACGGAATAAAGAATCGTCGGCGGAATGGATATTTTAGTTTTGCCTATCTGATAGTCATTTTTCATACTGTCCTTGCCGGAAATGCAGGGAACACCAAAGGCCGTTGTGTAATCGTAGATGGCCATGTTGGCGCGGACAAGCTGCGCCAGTTTGTATTCGCCGTCGGGCGTCTTTACGGATTTAACAGGATCGCACCAGCAGAAATTATCAAGTCCTGCCAGATTGTCAATATCGGCGCCGACAGCCACTGCGTTGCGTATCGCTTCGTCAATTGCGCAGGCGGTCATGTGATAAGTGTCGATGTCACTGTAGCGCGGGCAGATGCCGTGCGCGACGACAACTCCTTCCATGGAAGAAAGAAGCGGCCTCACGACTGCGGCATCCGACGGGCCGTCATTTTGAGCGCCGACGAGCGGCTTGATTACACTGCCGCCCTGAACTTCGTGATCGTACTGGCGAACGACCGATTCTTTCGAACAGATGTTCAGGCGCGTTAGCATCCGCTTGATTTCCCCGCCAAGGTTTCGTGGCGGC
>JBEKUA010000232.1:0-3018 GCA_049515495.1 Smithella sp.
TGAATATTATTTTCGATGGCCGCGTTTTCCGCGGGCAGACCGAAGGAATCCCAACCCATCGGATGCAGAACATTGAAACCCTTCATGCGTTTATAGCGGGCGACGACATCGCCGATGGTGTAATTACGGACATGGCCGATATGAATTTTGCCGGAAGGATAAGGAAACATCTCCAGCAGATAGTATTTTTTCTTTTGCGGGTCTTCGGTAACTTTAAAGGATTTTTCATCCTCCCATTTTTTTTGCCATTTTTCTTCAATTTTGATTGGTTCGTATTTCATGATCTATAATCTCTCCAACATAAATATTGTTTAGTTTGTGTAGCATATCATCGGTGTGCTTTCAATCCCTTTAATAATTTTTGCGGGCGAGGATCGTTTCGCATTCGGTTGCCAGCTCATTGAGCGCATAGAGTCCACCTGCGTTATCTATTGCCGTCAATAAATTCTCAAGGCCGTTGCCGATGTGCCCAAGAAATGCGGGCTTGTGTTTTTTAAGCCCCAGAAAACCGTATGCGCCGAGTGCCTGCAAAAGCCGCTGTACCGAACCCATCCAGAAATTATGAACAAACTCATCGAGGCTGTATGTTGGATTAAGCAGTTCATAATAAAAATTTATCAGTTCGTTTCTTTCCTCATCATCAAAAGTAACGTAAGGATCGCAGATAAGTGAGCCCAAATCATAGAAAAGACAGCCTTGACGCATCCCCTGAAAATCAATCAAAACGGGCCTGCTGTTTTTAATCATAATGTTTTGCGACTGAAAATCTCTGTGAATAAAACAAGGCTCTATTTTTTGCAGGCGGGCGGAAATCGCGTCTAATTCTTTCATCAACTTCGCGGCATCCGATGATGAAAGTTTTATTTTGCAGACTTCCCATACAAGATTTTCAAGAAAATAGTTATGCTCCCATTTATAGAGCCCCGGGCCGTAACTCTCCGACAATTGCAAACCGGCAGGAAGCGATTTCAAATCAAAAGAATGCAGCCGGTAAATTTGAGTGAGTGCCTGAAAATAATAATCGCGTCTTTCTTCCCAACGTAAAAATCTCTGCGACCACAAATCCACATCGCCCAAATCTTCAAGCAAAATAAAATGTAGCGACTCATCCCGCGCGATTATCCGCGGCACATTAATATCAAGTGAGGCCATGAATTTGTTGATATCGGCCCAGCGGGTGTTTTCCGCTACTTCATCGCCATAATGCATAAAAATGAAACTGGTTTTATCCGGCAGGGAAACCCGCATAAAACTACGGTCGGAACCTCCCTTTTTGATGGGTGCAAGCTCAAAATCCACCACATCCAAATGACCGATTAAAAATTTCTGCATTTCCTTATTCATAAATCCCACATTTATGTCATTACCCGACCTGACCGGGTAATCCAGTTTTTTTCTAAGGTCTGGATACCCGCGCGGGCATGACAACATTAAAGATTACGTAAAATTCTTCTTGGCTCTTTGGGGTCATCACCCAAAGGTCACTCATCGCAATGACGTTTTTCAAAGTCCACCCGTTTTTAGCTTTTCATATTCTGATATAGAACCCACATCATACCAATATCCTTCATCTATAACGATGCCGCCCACAGAGCGCGGATTTTCTTTAATCATCTCCACCAGCGGTAAAACTATCGATTCTATTTTGCCCGCCTTCAACCTTTTCAAAAAATCTTTTTCCACAATATAAATTCCGGTAAAAAGGCAGCTCATGACTCCATGATTTTTCAAAATATGCCGCATGTCACAGACGAAACCTTCCTTATCGATACTGACATTGAGCAATGGGCCGTTGCTGCGCAGCGCCAGCGTGATGATTGTTTTTAATTTAAAATGTTTTTCAATAAGAGGCGTAAGCGGCATATTGGTGATGATGTCGCCATTACAAACAATAATCCGTTCATCTTCAATAATAAGGTCTTCGATATTTTTGATACCGCCGGCAGTATCAAGCAAAACCGGCTCGTGTCGGAAAGTAATCGGAATGCCTTCCCAATTATTTTTTGGAAATACTTCGGCATATTTTTCAGCGCAGTGATGAGTATTGACGATAAATCTCCCCACACCTGTAGCGCGCAGTTGTTCCATCGCGTAAGTAATAATCGGACGTCCGCCTATTTTCAGAAGCGGCTTGGGCATATTTTCGCTAAACGGCCTTAGTCTCGTACCCAGCCCGGCCCCTAAAATAAATGCTGTTTTTATTTGTTTAGTCGTCATCATTTATTATTTATATTCTTTGTTTTTGTTTCTATAAACATTTTTCATGCGGCTTCGTTGAAAGCTCCAGATGCAAGGCGCGCAAAAAACGAGTCGCGAGGCGTATTTTTCAAACGTTCGGCGACGCGGTTTGAAGCGCAACGCCACAGATTGACTTTTTACGGAACCGCCCTAGCCTCTTGGCTCTTTTATCAATTTCTTCCCATACTCCGGATCAATATTTATCAACGCCGCCACAATAAATCCGGGAATGGTCGTAATCAGAATCCAAATGAAGAATTTTTCGTAGCCCAGCATTTCCTGAATCCAGCCGCTGCCCATCGCGGGAATCATCATCCCAAGCGCCATAATGCCCGTGCCGATAGCGTAAAATACGGTTTTATAACTTCCCTGCGAAACCATGATCATATAGATCGTATAGGCCGTAAACCCGAAGCCATAACCGAATTTTTCAACTGCCACAGCCGAACCGATAAGCCAAATGTTTTCCGGCTGATAGTGGGACAAGCACACAAAAATCAAATCCGGCAGATGCATAATCAGAACCATCGGCCACAACCAGAATTTCAAGCCATTTTTATAAATTACATAGCCGCCCAGAAGTCCGCCCAGCATTAGCGCTATTACTCCGGCAGTGCCATAGATGACGCCTATATCCGCAGTGGTTAGACCTAACCCGCCCTTAACGCGTGCATCGCGTAAAAACGGCACTACCATTTTAACTAACTGCGCCTCGGCAAAACGGTAAAACAAAAAGAAACTGATAACAATAAGAATATCCTTGCGCCGGAAAAATAAGGT
>JBEKUA010000233.1:0-3017 GCA_049515495.1 Smithella sp.
GCTGATTTCGTGAGCGGCGATCGGGCAAACAGCATTGCCCGCGGCGCCGGACTGACTAATGATGAAATATCCGCGATGTTTGAGAATTCGCGAAGGATGGTACAGAAGTTGTTATTATGAAAAGTAAATCTAATTCACAGCCGTTAAAAATTTGTCTGCTGACTTACAGGGGCAACCCCACCTGTGGCGGGCAGGGCGTCTACATTAAACATTTGAGCAAAGCGCTGAGTGATCTTGGACATCAGGTTGATGTTGTATCGGGGCCGCCTTATCCTCATCTCGATGTGAAGGTGCGTCTGCATAAACTTCCCAGTCTCGATCTTTATAACCCTGAAAGACCCTTTCACGTAAAAAAGATAAGCTCTCTGGCTAATCCTCTGAACATGTATGAGTTTGTAAATATGTGCCTGGGCAGATTTCCCGAACCATTCACTTTCGGTGTGCGGGCTTATAACTATTTGCAAAAGCATAATATGAATTATGACATTGTTCATGATAATCAGTGCCTTGCATATGGCATCGGAAAAATCGCGCAAACTATGGTTCCGACGATAGCGACAATTCATCATCCTATAACAGTTGATCGAACCGAAGAGTTTAAAGCGGCGACCACCAATAGAAAAAGAAGAAAAGTCGGACGCTGGTATTCTTTTATTAAAATGCAAAAGGAAGTAGCCAGGCAGTTGTCGCATATTGTTACTGTATCAGAATGCTCCAAAGTAGATATTGCCGAAGAGTTTTCCATAAATTTATCGAAATTTCGCGTTGTGCCCAATGGCGTCAATAAGGAAATATTTTATCCCCTCCACAATGAATCACGGCCGGAAAATTCCATTATCGTAACCAACAGCGCGGATACACCTTTAAAAGGCCTGCGTTATTTGCTCGAAGCTGTAGCCCAGGTTAGGAAAAAACAGTTCGTAAAATTAACAGTCATCGGCGAGCCCAAAAAGAACGGAATAATAAAAACACTGGTGACGGATCTGGGAATAGGGGATATCGTTCAGTTTACCGGACGCATCGATAATGAGGAATTTGCCGGCTATTATTCGAGAGCCACAATAGCCGTTGTTCCATCTTTATATGAAGGCTTTGGCATGCCCGCCTCCGAAGCGATGGCTTGCGGTGTTCCCGTAATCAGCACCAGCGGCGGAGCGTTGCCGGAAGTGGTCGGTGATACAGGAATCATCGTGCCGCCGGCGGATTCCGGCGCTCTGACAAAGGAAATAATATTTTTGTTAAATAATCCCGGTCAGAGAAAAAAGATGGCGCAGGCAGGCATCAAGCGGGTCGAATCTATTTTTAATTGGCCTAAAGCAGCAAAAGATATGGTGGAAGTATACCGGGAGGCAATTAATGGTTACCATAGACCTGAATGAATTAAATTTAAAGCCGCATGATGTTGTTCTCGATGCAGGTTGCGGACTGGGCAGACACTTGCGTCATTTGGCCAGGATGCCGGAACTCAAAATTTTCGGCATAGATAAAAACACCTGGGCGCTTACTGAAACGGCTAAATCAGTGGCCACAATGCCTGACGCGCAGTCGAAAGATTATCTGTTTTCCATTGCCGATATCACAAAGCTACCTTTTGCCGATTCTTCGTTTGATTGCGTGATTTGTTCGGAAGTTATGGAACATATCCCCGATCATGAAAAAGCCCTCAAAGAGCTGGATCGGATATTGAAGCCGCAGGGCACTCTTGCGGTCAGTGTGCCGCGTTTTTTTACAGAGAGAATTTGCTGGTTTATTTCATGGGATTATCATAATGAAGAAGGCGGTCATATACGCATTTACAAAAAGAAACAACTCCGGGAAATGTTAACGAGGCAGGGGTTTATGTGCTGGAAGATTAATTACAAGCATGCGCTTCATTCGCCATACTGGTGGCTGAAATGCCTGGTCGGCTTGAAAAAAGAAGATCACCCGCTGGTCAAATATTACAGGAAATTTCTGGAATGGGATATTATGAAAAAACCGCGTTTAGTGCGGATGCTGGAAGATTTTCTAAATCCAATAATGGGCAAAAGCATCGTCTATTATCTTAAAAAAGGATAATTTTAATGGAACTGAAACTTTCCATAACTGAAGAGTTAAACCCGGTCTCCATGGAAAAAATTGCCGCTTTCATTGCTTCGATCCAAAAAGAAAACGGCGAAATTCCATGGTCGGCGGGAGGGAAGACCGATCCGTGGGATCATGTCGAAAGCGCTATGGGCTTAAGCACAGGCGGTTTTTATGCCGAAGCAAGAAGCGCTTATGAATGGCTGGCCGGGACTCAGCTTCCGGATGGCAGTTGGTGGTCGGAAATTCTTGACGGTAAGATTGTTAATTCTTCTAAAGAAGCAAATTTTTCTTCCTATGTCGCCGTGGGCGCGTTCCATCATTATCTTATTACCAAAGATATGAAATTTTTAAAAACCATGTGGCCTACAATTTCCCAGGGCATTCAGTACGCGATCGATTTGCAGGCTCCCGAAGGCGGGATTTACTGGGCTAGAAACAAACATGGCACGATTGATAAAATGGCTCTGCTCACCGGTTCCAGTTCCATCTATATGAGCATTAAATGCGCTCTGGCGATAGCCGGAATACTGGGTAAGAAACGCCCGAGCTGGCGCAAAGCCATGGATGCACTCGGTATGGCGATAAAAACAAGACCGGATCTTTTTAATATGATCAAATCGCGGTATTCGATGGATTGGTATTATCCTGTTTTATGCGGGGCAATAACCGGTGAAGACGCTAAACGACGTATATCCCACTTATGGGAAAAGTTTGTCGTTCCCGAATGGGGTGTGCGTTGCGTGAGCGACCGGCCATGGGTGACAATGGCGGAAACGGCGGAGTTTATTTTAACTCTGGCGGCAATCGGAGATATTCCCCGGGCCAAAACGATATTCAGCTGGCTGCATGATAAAAGATTTTCCGACGGGTCTTTCTGGATGGGAGTGACTTTTCCGGATGGGGTTATCTGGCCGGAGGAAAAAACAGGCTGGACGGCGGCGGCGGCAATG
>JBEKUA010000234.1:0-3017 GCA_049515495.1 Smithella sp.
TTTTACGGTAGTTTGCTTGCGACATGAGCCGCAGGAAATTGCCTCATCAATAAATTGGCTTTTGCAATTGGGCGCCGATCTGTCGCCTGATTATACTGTTTTTTACAACGGTCCGGCCTGCGGGGCGTCCGCTCCCGATCATCTGCACTTTCAGGCGATTCCCCACAATGTTCTTCCTTTTCTTCGGGAATTAAAAAAGCTGTCGCCGGTTGAAAACAATTCTTTTGTTCGATACAGCCGGTGGGAAGGATTTGACCGTTCTGTAGTTGCTCTGGATGGGAAAAACGCGCGGGAGTTGGCCGAACAATTTCTGCGTTTGTTGGCAGCAGCGCAAAAAATACTTAAAATAAATTACGAGCCGATGGTTAATGTTATTTGCGATTATGCCGGGGGACGCTTTTGGCTGTTTGTTTTTCTGCGTCAGAAACACCGTCCGGAAGCCTATTTTGCCAAAGACGAGAATAGGATATTTATTTCTCCGGGGGCTGTTGATATGGCCGGTATCATTATTGCACCGCTTCTGGATAATTATAACCGTTTAGATTATAATGCTATCCGCGGAATTTACAGGGAGGTATCACTGCCGGAAGGCGTGATGGATTCAATAGTAAAGGAATTATAAAAGGTACTGAAAAATGTTTTTTAACGAGGAAATAATAGTTGACAGCTCAATGAGTTTTTCCGATGCAATTGAAGGAACAAACGCTCCGGATGAAATTATCGATGGGTTATCACTTGTTGATGTTCTGTACTATTCATTTGACGGAAGAAAACATCAGGGGCAAATTATTGTCAACAGGGAACGGGAAGATGATGTTTATGAAATATTCGACTTTATTGAAAAAATTCTATTTCCCATTGGAAAAGTTGTTCCCATAATCGCTTATCAGTGGAATGATTACAAATCTATGGCCGATAATAATTCTTCCTCTTTCAACTTCAGAGTAATTGAAGGAACAACAAAATTATCCATGCATTCACTGGGGAAGGCCATGGATATTAACCCGGTGCAAAATCCGGTTATTTATCCCAACGGGGTAATAACGCCGGAAGGAGCTAAATATCGGCCAAAAGAAAGAGGCACATTTACGGAGGATAATGCCATAGTTCAGGAATTTCTCAAGCGAGGCTGGCACTGGGGCGGTAATTTCGATCAGCCGAAGGACTATCATCACTTTGAAAAGCCGGATTAATTCTTCATTTTGCTAAGAAACGGAGACATCCGGTGTCACTTGTGGTTTGCCATTATCAACTGTTTTTGAATGAAGATCATGGGCCATCAGTAAATACATCGCCGGTACAACAAACAACGTAAACAGCGTGCCGATGGCGATGCCGGTAGTGATTACCAGACCCATGTTGTAGCGGCCCGCAGCTCCTGCGCCGGAGGCAAACACCAGAGGCATTACGCCCAGTACCATGGCTGCAGTAGTCATGAGGATTGGCCGCAAGCGGGTGGCCGCGGCCTGTTCGATAGCTTCGCGCTTATCTTTACCCTCGCGCTGCAGGTCGTTGGCGAATTGCACGATGAGGATGCCATGTTTGCTGATGAGCCCAATGAGTGTTATCAGGCCTACCTCGGTATAGATATTTAAGCTGGCATCGCCTATACCAAGGCTGATGAAAATCAGCGCTCCGCAGATAGACATTGGCACGCTGATCAGCACGATGATCGGGTCGCGGAAACTTTCAAACAGCGCGGATAGTGCAAGAAATATGATGATCAGCGCGAAGGCGAATGTCATCATTAATGAGCTTGATTCCTGCGTGTACTGCCGCGATTCACCTCCATAATCGACGCTATAACCTGCGGGCAGTACCTCTTTGGCAATTACCTTGAGTTTGTCCAATGCTTGTCCAAGAGTGATGCCGGGAGTAATGACTGCTGATATTGTGGATGAATTGAGTTGCTGAAAGTGGTTAATGGACTCAGGCACAACACTAGTCTTAAGGCTGGCAATAGTGGAAACAGCCACGGATTGACCGCTGGCGGTATTAATGTGGTAGTTATTCAGCTGATCGGCGGTAAGTCTCTCCCTTTGCCTGACCTGGGGAATCACTTTGTAAGAGCGGCCGGACATGCTAAAGTAGTTGACATATCCTCCGCCCAGCATGGAAGCCAGTGAACTGCCCGCTTCCTGCATTGTCAAACCCATCTGCGCCATTTTATCACGATCGAACTCCACCACGGTCTGCGGCTTATCTATTTTGAGGTCGGTATCCACATACATGAACATACCGCTTGCCCGCGCTTTGTCCAGAAAAATTCTGGAAACATCATTGAGCCGGGCAAAGGATTCGGTAGTGCCGATTACAAATTGCACAGGCAGTCCATGACCCGTGCCGGGCAGAGGCGCCGGTTGAAATACCACTGAGTTGGCACCTGCTATATCGCCGATTTTTTTTTGAATCTCCGGTTGAAGAACCTTTGTTGTGCGTTGCCGTTTATCCCATGGCGTAAGGACCAAACCGGCAAATCCTGAATTTAGACCGCTAAATCCCTCAACCTGAAAAAGATGCGCGATTTCCGGTATAGGCTCCAGTATTTTAGCTAACTGCAGTGAATAGAGCTGGGTCTGTTGCAGAGTGGCATCCGGGGCAGCTGTGATCATGGAGATCAGGAAACCCTGATCCTCCTGAGGTGCAAGCTCGCTCTTGGAGTTTACAAGCAGAAAATAATTACTTCCGAGAATAATTATGGACAACACCACGACGACGGGCAGAGAGTTGAGTGCCCCTTTTAGATATCTTGCATAAGCGTCGCGAAGACGATTAAACTGGCGGTCGATCAACTCGGTGAATCGGTGCCGTTCATTCGGGTTAGGTTCCTTTAGAAAGCGCGAGCACATCATGGGTGAAAGAGTCAAGGCAATGATCGCTGAGACGAATACGGCGCCTGCCAGGGTATAGGCAAATTCAGTAAAGAGCGCGCCAGTGAGGCCGCCCATGAAGCCGATGGGTACGTAAACGGCAATTAATACCACAGTCATGGCGATAATAGGTCCGCCGAGTTCGCG
>JBEKUA010000235.1:0-3015 GCA_049515495.1 Smithella sp.
TTTAAGGATGGCATCGTACCAGAAGGCCATATAAATATGCACCACTATAAACAAAACAAAAAACCAGGTGAAAACGTGGTGAATATAACGAACAACGGCCAACCCGCCCATAAGTCTCTCTATCGGCCTTAAAAAATAATAGGCTATTGCGGTTAATCCGGCATGATATCCGGCGCCCATCAGGATAAGGCCTGTAATTACAATGACAAAAACCATGAACATCAATCCCATATAAGCCATCGATTGCATAGGTCCATAAAGCGTTTTGTAGTCCGGCCCTTTTTTGTCGATGAGCAGATAAAACTTGATCTGATCAATAGTCATCTTAATATCCGCCCATGCGAAGAAGTCTTTCCAATCCGCATGGAAGCGTGAGAAAAAAGCCAGATACACCCTCCAGAGAAACAAAAAAACCAGAAATGTTCCGAAGAGAATGTGCACAAACCGCACATTACCCATTAGAAATTTCCCTACTGTTTCTCCTTTGGATACCGTAAATGGATCAGCAATATAGAAACCGGTAACAATCAGGATAAAGATAGAGAGAGCCATGAACCAGTGATTAAGCCGCATGGCCACAGACCACTCTTTTTCGCTAGTGAATTTTTCCACGGTAACCTCCTTATTGCTTACGCCACTTTGAATTTTTTAATCTCTTTTGTCTTAGGATCAATAATATGCACAGCGCAGGCCATACAAGGATCGAAAGAATGAATAGTTCTGATAATTTCCAGCGGCTGATCAACTTTCGCCAGTTTTGTGCCGATCAATGACTCCTCATAAGGACCGCGAACGCCTGCCTTGTCACGAGGTGAGCAGTTCCATGTTGAAGGAACAACAGCCTGATAATTGGAAACAACACCCTTTTCGATCTTGATCCAGTGTCCCAGCGCGCCGCGCGGCGGTTCCGTCATGCCGCGTCCTTTAGCCGGCTTTTTGGGAACATCGCAACGTGTCCACGTGCGGGTGTCACCTTTCTTGACATTGGCGATCAATTCATTGACCCAACCTTCGGTATTGTCCGCGACCAGCTTGGTTTCCAGCGCGCGGGCGGCTGTTCTGCCGAGCGTCGAGAACAAAACGGTAGCCGGCAGTCCTGTTGCTTTCAAAGTGGAATCAACAAGTCCCTTGATAGCTTTATCTCCCTGAGCATAACCGACAACCATACGGGCCAGCGGGCCTACCTCGTAAGGCTTGTTGTCGTAACGGGGAGCTTTGCACCAGCTGTATTTTTCATTGCCCTTAAGATTACCGTTTTTATCATAGCCTGTATAATCGGGGTCCGTAGTACCCTTATAAGGATGCTGAGGTTCTTTGGCAGTATACCAGGCATGCGTCGCATCTTCCGTGATTTTATCCTCATCGATCTTCATGGGTTTTGCCAGATTTCTGTCATTGACAATACCGCGGGGGAAGAGCAGTTTGTTCCAGTCGTCATCCAGCGGGAAGCCGCCGTAAGCGAGATAATTCTTAACGCCGCCTCCAATGCCTTTCAGGCCTTCGTCTTTGTAATAATGCGCGGCCAGAAGAACATCAGGTATATAAGCGGTTTCCACGAAGTTCTTCATCTGTTTGAAACGGAACAGGTATTGTCCCATGCGTTCGGCATCAAATAAATCCATGCCGGATGTTATGCCGCCGACAACCAGACTTTGCGGATGAGGGTTCTTTCCGCCTAAAATAGCCATCATCTGCGCGCCGACTTTGGAAACGGCCAAAGCGTCCAGATAATGGGACAGAATAATTAAATTGGCTTCCGGGGGCAGTTTGTAGGAAGGATTTCCCCAGTAAGCGTTGGCAAAAGGTCCCAGACGGCCTGATTTGACAAATTTGGTGACTCTTTCCTGAACGGCTTTATAGTGAGTTGCCGAACAGTTGTAAGGATCGGCGCAATAACCGTGAGCCATTTCCACAGCCTTTGCCGGATTGGCGGAAAGAGCGCTGACTACATCCACCCAATCAAGACCGTGCAGATGATAGAAATGCATGGGGTGGTCATACAGATATTGCGCCGCATTAATCAGGTTACGGGCAATTCTGGCATTAGGCGGCGGTTTAATGCCGAAGGCGTCTTCACAGGCCAGAATGCTGGCTTCGTAATGCGCATACGTACAAACACCGCAAAAACGCTGAACCATCAAACCGACATCGCGCGGATCGTGGTTTTTTACTATCGTTTCAATACCTCGCCAGAGCGTGATACTGCTCCAGGCATCTTTGATAACGTTGTTGTTATCAACCTCCACTTCAATTCTTAAATGTCCTTCAATCCGGGTGATCGGATCGACAATGATTCGTTTAGTCATATTTATTTATCTCCTTTATGTCGGATTCCGCTGGCTACCGCATGGACGGCAACTCCAGCTACGGCTACACCGGTCAATGCAATTCCAATGTTGTCAACGGTTCTTTCGCCGCCGCCGTAAGTTTTTTCGTCGAGCGGTTTTTCCAACGGCGCCATGGTATCCCAGAATCCGGGTTCGGTGCAGCCGATGCAACCGTGACCAGCCATAATAGGCCAGGAAATACCGTCATTGAAGCGGACTTTCGCGCAATTAGCGTAAGTGTAAGGGCCCTTGCAGCCGACTTTGTAGAGACACCAGCCTTTCAGAGCGCCCTTGTCGCCCCATTCTTCAACGAATTCCGAAGCGTCATAATGAGGTCTTCTTTCACAATAGTCGTGAATGCGTTTTCCGTAAGCCCAAACGGGTCTTCCAAGTCCATCCACAGGGGGCAAGGAGCCGAACAACAGGAAATGCAGTAATGTTCCGGTGAAGTTTACGGCATTGGGAGGACAACCGGCGATGTTTACTGTAGAAACGCCGATGGCTTTGCTGATGCCGACCGCATCGGTTGGGTTGGGCTTGGCAGCTTGAATATTCCCATAGGCTGAGCAGGACCCGATACAAACAACCGCTGCTGCTTTGGTAGCGACTTCTTTGGCAACCTGGATGCCCGTTTTTCCTTTGGGACCAAGAGTCAGATACTTGCCGTTAAGACCGCGGGGTAAACCGC
>JBEKUA010000236.1:0-3011 GCA_049515495.1 Smithella sp.
AAATAGATTCCGTGATAGATCCGGCCGATACGCGCAAGTGGATTACGCAGGGCATAAAATCGGCGCCCGCCAATAAATATCAGGAGTCTTATCACTGCTTTGTTGATCCCTGGTAAAAACAAGAAAGAGAAATTTAAAAATGCAAATTCAAGATGTTTTTTCCGCATATAAAGATGATCTTAAGCAGGTTGAAAAATGCATCAATGATAATGTAACTTCCGAAATTAAATTGATTCCGGAAGTCGCGCATCATTTAATTGACAGCGGAGGCAAAAGATTCCGGCCTCTTCTGCTCCTGATTAATTCCCGCATTTGCGGTTACGGTGAAGAGAATCGCTTTCCGATGGCCACAGTTATGGAGTTTATCCATACGGCCACTTTATTTCACGACGATGTCATTGATCACGCGTCAATCAGGCGCGGCAAAACTTCCGCCAATAAAATCTTCGGAAATGCCATAAGTATTCTAATCGGCGATTTTCTTTGTTTTAAATCATTCACCCTGATGACTGGAATCGGCAATCTGGATATTTTGAAACTTATTTCCGAAATGGGAGATATAATGTCCGAAGGTGAAGTTTTTCAGCTCACCAAATGCGGCGATATAAACATGACCGAAGAGGAGTATTTCAGCATTATTGAAAAGAAAACGGCTGTTCTGATTTCAGCATCCTGCGCCGCCGGAGCAATCCTGGGATCAGCACCAGCGGAAAAAATCAGTGCTCTGGCGCTATTCGGCAAAAATGCGGGAATGGCCTTTCAAATCACGGATGACGTTCTGGATTACATGGCTAAAGGAAGGGAATTCGGCAAGTCCATCGGCAAAGATTTGGAAGAAGGAAAAATAACCCTGCCGTTAATATTCGCCCTCAAACAAAGCACGGAGGAAGAAAAAAACAAGATCAGAGAAATAATAATTCGTAAAAAAAGTTCACGGAAAGCGGCGCGGGAAATTCTGACTTTAATTCAGAAATATAACGGAATTGATGCTTCTCTCAAAATCGCGGCCGGATACATAAGCGATGCAAAATCCCAGTTGAATATTTTCAGCGACTGTCCCGAAAAAGATCACTTAAATGCGGTTGCCGAATATATCCTCTCAAGAAAAATATAATCTCCATTCCAGTGGATACAGCTTCATTGGGTGATTCATATTATCCATAGCGAAAGAAATATCGTTTATAAAAAACTGTTTCAAGTAAATATTCCCGTCAAAATTTTATCGCAGGACGTTCCACATCAAACAAATTATCATATTTTGAATCAACAATGCCTCCACGGTCTTGCTTCAGGGCCTGTGGCAGACAGTTCATAATATCCTCTGCCGTGATTCCGTCAACGCCTTTTTTTGCTGCTGCCAGATCTCCCGCGTAGCCGTGAAGAAATACTCCCTTGCGCACCGCCTCATCAGGCTTCAATCCCATTCCGTACATTGCCGCTATGCAGCCGGCCAGAACATCACCGGAACCGGCTGTCGCCATCCCCGCGTTACCGCTTAAGTTGATATAAATACTGCCATCGCTTGTGCCAACGAGTGAGTGTGCGCCTTTTAAAATAATAGTGGCTTTAAGTTTTTCAGCGGTTTGCCGCAAAACTGCAATTTTATTGCCGCTGATTTCCGCCGCTGATTTTCCGGTAAGCCGCGCCATTTCACCAAGATGCGGTGTCAGAATCGTCGCCGCCCTCCGGCTTCGCAATATTTCCGTATTCTCCGCAATCGCGGTTAAACCATCACCATCGATGAGCAATGGCGTTTTGATTGCCGCCGTCAGTTCTTTGACAAGTGTCGCTGTTTCTTTCTGCAGGGAAAGTCCCGGACCAATCACCACCATATCCACTTTTGCCGCCGCCGCAAGCAATGCTTTTTTATTATTCAAGGCAATGCTCCCCGCCTCTGTTTCTTCCTGCGGCAGATAGACGATCTCCCTGCCCCGTTTCGCGATAACAGGAACAACACTCCCGGGCGCAGCAAGCCGGGAGTAACCGCCGCCGGATTTTAAAAAGGACATGGCCGCGAAATACGGAGCGCCATAGTAATTAACCGCTCCCGCAATAAAAAGAACATCGCCCATCGACCCTTTGTAAGCTTCGGCAGGTCTTTTGGGCAGCGCAATATAATCATTTGTCTGCACCCGAAGTTCGGCTTTCTCATACAAGGAAGGCGGAAAAGAAATGTGGTTGACAGATAATTCTCCGCCAAGTTCATAGCCAGGGTAAAGCATATTGCCGATTTTGGGCAAACCAAAAGTAACAGTATAATCGGCCCTGACAGCCGTTCCCATTACTTCGCCCGTATTGCCGTTAACGCCGGAAGGAATATCAAGAGATAAAACTTTCTTTCTGCTTTTATTGATCAGCATCATTACTTCCGCAGCCAATCCGGAAACTGCGCGATCAAGGCCGGTGCCCAGAATCGCGTCAACAACCGCGTCACAGTGAGCTAAATCCTTTTTGGCCATCGCGGCGCCTTCCAGCTTAATCATTTCTATCGGCAGTTGAGTAATTATCGTGAAATTTGTTTTCGCGGCACCCTTATACTTATTACTATCGCTCAGTAAAAATACTTTTACAAAACCGCCGACGGAATGAAGCAACCGGGCGACAACCAGGCCGTCGCCACCGTTATTTCCGGAACCGCAGAAGATTACAAATTTTTTCCCGCGTATGCCGATTTTATTTTGTAGAACACTTATTGCGGCAAGGCCTGCATTCTCCATCAGGATTTCTTCAGCTATGCCTAATTTTCCGATGGCGTAGCGATCCATAAAACGCATTTCATCAACGCTGGCTATTTTCACAATCGGCTCCCCATAAACATTGAATAATCTTCAGAAAAAACTTTTTTAATATGAACCATTATTCCGGCAATTAAATTTTTGGGCCATGTAATGAGCAATCTCCGGTAAATCGGGATGAATATATTACTAATACCGGAGGTTCTTAAAAAAAACTATACCGCCATATTCATTGGTCATTACGGCAGATTCTCATTGACGGATAGGACAACGTTA
>JBEKUA010000237.1:0-2993 GCA_049515495.1 Smithella sp.
TGATGACGGCCACGTTGGTAACTTCGCTTCCCGTTCCTGAGGTGGTGGGAATAACGATGTGGGGCGTCTGCGGTTCCTGGAGACGGTTGAGGGCGATGTGATCATTGGCTTTGCCGCCGTTTTTCAGGGCGACGCAAACAGCTTTTGCCGTGTCAATGACGCTGCCGCCGCCGACGCTGACGATACAATCCACTTTGAGCTCACGCGCCTTTGCCGTCGCTGCATCCACAATATCCAGATCCGTATCCTGGGCGATTTCATCAAAAACACCCACGCAAAATTCAACGAGGGCATCCTTGACTTTTTGGGCAAGTCCCACTTTCACCACACCGGGATCAGTCATGATCATGGCCCGCTTGCAGCCCAGATTGACTACCTCTTTATAGATGGCGGAAATTGTTCCGTGACCGGAGATGATATTCGTCGGGCAGTTATACTGGACGAGGGCGACCTTGGTATCATCGGAGAGACACGACATGGTGAAGTTGCTTTCTACCGAGGCGAAGGAATTTACATGAATGCGCTTGATCTGGGTGTATTCGGCAAGTCCCGCCGCTCCCAGTTCGCGGCCCACCCCTGACTGCTTGTAACCGCCAAAGGGACAGAAATCGGCAAATATATGGTAGTTGTTGACCCAGACGGTTCCCGTCCGGATTTTTTCCGCGACGCGCACCGCGCGGGCATTGCTGCGCGAGAAGACGCCGCCGCCCAGGCCGTAAATGGAGTCATTGGCAATCGCCACGGCTTCTTCATCACTTTCGTACTTGATGACGCAGACTACCGGCCCGAAGATTTCTTCCTGGGCAATTCTCATGGAGTTCTTAACATCGGTGAAGATCGTGGGAGCATAATAGTAACCGCCTTCCAGGCCTTCCATTATGACACGCTTGCCGCCGGTCAGCAGGGTTGCCCCTTCTTTCTGCCCCAGTTTCACATATTTTTCCACCGTGGCCAACTGGGCTGAATTAGCCAGAGGACCCATATGGCTTGTCGGCAAAAGCTGATAACCGACGCGAATATCCTCCGCCCTCTTCTTCATCTTTTCAACGAATTCATCATAAATTTTTGCCGGAACCAGCACGCGTGTTCCTGATTCGCAAACCTGGCCCTGATGGAAGAACGTTCCGAAACATGCGCCGTTCACCGCAAGATTGATATCGGCATCATCCAGAATAATGTTTGCCGATTTTCCTCCCAGTTCCAGGGTGACCTTCTTCACGGAATCGGAGGCCATTTTCATGATCTGGCTGCCGACTTCGGTGCTGCCCGTAATGGCGATTTTATCTACATCGGGATGTGTACACAGAATCTTGCCCAGCTCTCCGCCGGGACCGGGAAGAACATTGATAACGCCTTTGGGAATACCCGCCGCCTTTGCCGCCTCGGCAATGATCAGCGCTGTCAGCGGAGTGGAGGTGGCCGGTTTCAGGACGATGCTGTTTCCCATGATAATGGACAGGCCGATCTTCCAGAAGGCCATGCTGGCGGGGAAGTTCCAGGGGACAATTCCCACGCAGACGCCGATGGGTTCGCGGCGGATCCATTCCCGGCCGGGGGCGAAAACATTGCCTGAATAGGGGATTTCTTCATGCCAGGGAAATTCTCGACTGGCATAATAGCCCAGATTGCGGAGCATTCCCGCACCCAGCATTGCCCAAAACTTGGCAAGTTTTATAACATGTCCGGCATCCTGCGATTCCGTTATTGCCATGCGCAGGGTCTGCTGGCCGATTTGATCGGCAAAATCATAGACCTTGTCTGCCCGGGCAGCCGGACTGAGATTACTCCAAATGCCGCTGTCGAAGGAACGCCGCGCCGCGGCGATGGCCGCTTCGGCATCAGCCTTGCCCGCTTTGGCTACCGTGGCAAAAGGGGCGCCTGTCCCCGGATCGATGGTTTCAAAAACCTCACCACTGACCGCGTCAACAAACTCCCCGTCAATAAACAGTTTATAATGCTCCATACTCAAACCTCCCTTAATTTTATATTGTGATTGCGATTTTTAACCGGCAACGGCGGCAAGCAAAAAAATCAGCCAATGCCGGATATTCACTTGACTAACAAATTCAGATATGTCTTTATATGCCTTACTAAAACAACTGTCAACTTTACATGGTGTTTTATTAAAAATACTGTTTCATTGTAAAACACTGACCTGTTTCAAATGATGGCTGTGTTCCCGAAACGATGATGTTAATTCTGATAATAATTCATTAACTAATCAATTTACACGAGGTCATACAGTTATGACAAAAAAAGAAAAAGCAATATCCGCCATGATGGCCGTTTTTCCGGCTGAGGAAACATTTACCGTGTTTTCCCAAAACAGCGATAACGCCATTATTCTTGATTCCTTTATCAATTTTGCCGCCCGCAACGGGATTATCAAGACTGCCGACTCAAAAAATCTGGAGTCATTTATCAGCAATCATTTAACTCCCGCGGGTAATGCGCCGCCCCAGCATCTTAATTTCGAAGACCTCTTAGACAAAAAGGATGAACTGCTTCACCTGAGCTTATCGCTGCGGGCTCTGACGGACAGGATCAACGCGCTTATTGCAGAGGAGAAACTCGGCCTGCCTAAAGTGACAAATTCCATGTTTACACGCTTGAGAAAAGAACCGGCGGATACCGGCTATAAAAAAAATGTCCTCCGCAGTTTCGCCTTCTGGCTGGGACATGAACGGGCGGATCTGTCTCAAACATGGAACTATGAGACTTTGCTCAAACTGTGCGGTAAAAGCAAACGGACGGAGAATTACAAAGAAGGAGTCCGCATAGGTTTCTCACTTTCGGGCAGGGGAGACGTTATCGATCACGAAATTGTAAACTGGCTGAAGAAAACCCTGAAAAATTATGTCGAACAATCCATCAGCCACTTTCTTTACGGCCAATGGGGAAAAGTGAGATCGCACGATATCACGACAACATATATAGACTTTCCCAAGGAAAAAGAGGCCAGCGATCCGGCAGCCTACCGGCAGTGCCTGCGC